>JAYWBH010000388.1:0-5252 GCA_043781815.1 Bryobacterales bacterium
AGTCCGCAAAGACAAAACATTTTTCTTCGCTTCATTCGAAGGTACGCGAACTCGCCTGGGACGTAGTTTTACTTCAACTGTTCCTGTCTTAGAAGAACGCAACGGAGATTTCAATCGCATCCGCCCTGTCTACGATCCTGCCACCACTTTGGGAACTGCCGCCAGTTTTACGCGTCAGCCATTTGCTGGAAACATTATTCCCAAAACTCGTTGGGACCCTTTGTTTCCTAAACTGCTCAACTTGTATCCAACGCCCACTGACAATTCAAAGATAGTGAACAACTATTTTTATTCGCCCAGCGAATCTAACGACGTGGATACTTACGATTTTAAAGGTGACCATAACATCAGTGATGGCAGTAGGCTTTCCGTGCGCTACAGCCGACGCAATCGCGACCGTTACGAGCCTGGTCCGCTGCCGTTGCCTGCCGATGGGGCACTGGCTACCACTACTAAGATTCGCAGCCAGAGTCTTGCCGCTGCCTACAATTTATCGCTTACTCCAACCATCGCCAATGAATTTCGGTTCGGCTTCACCAACATGCCAACCAGTTTCGACATCCCCTATGACACAGCCACTTTCGCTGATTTCGGCATCAAGGGAATTCCCAAAACCAGCTTCGACGTATCGAACAACCACGGCCTTTCTCGATTCTCCCCGGGCGGGTATTCTGAATTGGGCGCGCGTTCGTTTTGGCCCAATACTAATAACCTGAAGGTCTATCAATTGAACGACACACTTTTCAAAGCCTGGGGCAAACACAATACTCGTTTCGGGGCTGAATTCAAGCGTGAAAATGTGTTTCGTAATGCCGCCCGTTTCGCGCGCGGTCAGTTTGTTTTCGTCCGGGAGTTCACTGCCAATCCAGCGAATCGTGGTGCCACCGGGGATGGCCTTGCGGAGTTTATGTTGGGTCTGGCCAGTGGCGGCACCATCGGCAACGAAAATGGCGAGAACTTATGGGTAAACAATTTTGCAACTTTTGTTCAGGACGATTGGAAGATCACTCCGCGTCTGACCTTGAATCTGGGCCTTCGCTACGACATTTTCTTTGCCCCCACATTTCCCGATGGCGGTGTTTCTACATTTGACCTGGACTTTTCCCGCACTGGATCAACAGATATCCAATTGAAGCAGACAAACATTAAAGGATCCTGCGGCTGCAAAAATGATCTGAACAACCTGGCACCCCGTGTGGGATTGGCCTACCGTTTAACGAACAAAACAGTGGTTCGTTCCGGCTTTGGTCTAATCTACGCACAAGCAGATGCGCTGCAAACACAATGGGCCCGTGTTCAAAATCAAGCGCCGGATTTCGTTGAAATTGGGTTCGGTACCATTGACCGGATCAATCCAAGATTGACCCTCAGTGGCGGGTTCCCGGCAGTGCAACTTCCGGCAACTTCTGTGCCTGGGCCCAATTCAGTGGCGATTGATGCGCCCAACAAATTTCTTCCAGCGCAATATTCCAACCAATGGTTTTTTGACCTGCAACGCGAACTTATTTTGGATACGCTGCTTACGGTCGGATACAGCGGCAACAGCACTCACAAGCTGCTCACCGGCATTAATTACAATATTCCGTTCAATATTGTTCCCTCTTCCGTTCCCGTCGCCAACCTTCGGCTGTGGCCTTTCTACACTGCTGTCAATCGACAGGAACCTTTGGGCAACTTGAGTTACAACGCGTTAATGGTCCGGCTTGAAAAACGCTTTTCCAAGGGCTTGACGTTTCTTTCTGCTTACACTTGGTCCCATGCTATTGACAATGTGGACGAAGTGGGCAACAACGATGCAGGCACGGTCTTGAAGCCCTGGGACCGCCGGTTGAATCGGGCCAACTCTCTTACCGATGTCCGCCATAATTACGTGCTCAGCACAACCTACGAATTGCCTGTTGGCAAAGGAAAACATTTCCTTGCTACTACGAATCGTCTAACGGATGCGGTCCTTGGTGGTTGGCAAGTGAGCGCAATCGTAGGCCGCACCAGTGGGCTGCCCTTTACCGTTACTACCAGCGGCGGCATTACGAATGCGGGTGGCGCGGATCGACCAAATCGACTTGGTGTGGGCACTGTACCTGCTGATCAGCGGACCATTGATCGGTGGTTCGATTTAGCTGCCTTCCAGGTGCAACCCAACTATACTTACGGAAACTCTGGCCGAAATATTCTCACTGGCCCAACCTTGAAAAACGTGGATTTTTCATTGGCAAAATCATTCGCTATTGTGGAACGCGTCCGTTTGCAGTTCCGTGCGGAAGCCTTCAACGCCACCAATACTCCGTTTTTTGGACTACCTGGAAACAATATTAACGGCGCTGGGGCAGGGCAGATCACCAGCGCCGGGGAACCACGTCGCGTTCAGTTCGCATTGAAACTGCTGTTCTAAAAGGGACAAGCGAAAGAACGGCCCACTATAATAAAGGTTGTTCCGTAATGCTGCTGCTGGAAATGCCGACATCTCTTATACTTGGAAAACTATGAAGAAGTTATTGTGTCTAACTATTGTTCTGACTGCTGCAATTCCGCTGCTTGCAGGCGATTGGCCCGATTGGCGCGGTCCTAAACGCGACGGTAGTTCGCCGGAAAAGAACCTGCCCAACACCTGGTCTCCCAAAGGAGAAAACCTGTTATGGAAAGTTCCTTTTGGCGGCATCTCCGCACCAGTGGTGCATAAGGATCGGGTGTATCTGTTCAATACCGAAGGCACGGGCGCCAAAATGAAAGAGCGTCTGATGGCCTTTGACGCATCCACCGGCAAGCTTGTATGGGAAAAGAAATGGGCCATCTTTCTTTCCGATGTTCCTCCGCATCGCATGGCCTGGAGCTCTCCATCGGTTGATCCTGAAACAGGCAATGTGTTTGCCTTCGGCGGACATGGGCAACTATGGTGCTTCACACGCGACGGCAAAGAAGTTTGGAATCGTTCCCTTGGTGAAGAGTTTGCATGGGTAACCACACACGGTGGTCGCACTCCCGCGCCGGTCATTGACGGCGATCAGGTAATGATCAGTGGTGTTACTACTGGTTGGGGTGCACAATCCCGAGCTGCGCATCGCTTCTTCGCTTTTGATAAACGCACTGGTGAAAATATTTTCGTCACCACTCCTGGTGGCCGCCCTTACGATACGACCTATTCCCCGCCGATGATTGCGGAATTGGGTGGGCAGCGGCTGTTCATTGTCGGTGGCGGCGATGGCACTGTACATGCCGTCAAAGCCCAAACAGGTGAGCCTGTTTGGAAGTTCACCATGTCTAAACGCGGCATCAATACCGGCGTGGTTGTGAATGGGTCCACCGTCTACGTTAGCCACTCTGAAGAAAATCTGGATACCAGTGAAATGGGTTTGCTAGCCGCTCTGGACGGCACCTTCAAAGGTGAAATGGGCAAGGCGCAAATCAAATGGCAATCCGTTGGATTCCAAGGTGGCGTCAGTTCACCGTTCATTGATGGAGATCGTATTATTCAAGTGGATAACGGTGCCAATGTTTTTGCTTTCGATCTGGTCACTGGTCGCCAGATTTGGAAATTCAACATGGGAACCATTCAAAAATCCTCAGCCGTGTTTGCTGATGGCAAAATTTATGTGGGCACAGAAAATGGCAAGTTTTTCATCTTAAAGCCGCATAATGATCGTTGCGAAAAACTCAGTGAAGTCACCTTCCGCCAGCCAGCTCCCGGTCAGGAAACTGGTGAAAAAGTGATCGGCTCCGCAGCAGTTAGTGATGGCCGCGTGTTCATTGTCACCAACGAAAGTCTTTACGCCATTGGCAAGAAAAATGTTACGCCAACGGTTTATCCACCTGCGCCGAAAAAAGGTGTGGGCGACCCAGCCTACCTGCAGGTTGTTCCGGCTGAAATCATGACAGCGCCGGGGCAAACTGTAAACTTGCGCGCCCGTCTGTTTGATGCGCAAGGCAACTTTCTTCGCGAAGAAAAGCAAGTGGAATGGAACGCAGGAACGCTGAAGGCCACAGCCGTTAACGGGAATCTGACCATTGATCCTGCTTCCCCCAGCACCGCCGGTATCATCACCGCCAAAGTAGGAAACTTAACCGGACAGGCACGGGCCCGCGTCATCGCCACGCTTCCCTGGAGTTGGAACTTTGATGACCTGAAAAACAAAGCCGTTCCACTAGAGTGGATCAACTGCAATACCAAGTTTGAAACGCGTCCTGAAGAAGGTGGCAACGTGCTGGTGAAGTTGGCGGATAACCCTGCCACCAAGCGCGCTCGCGCATTCTTTGGACCCGTAGACATGCACGATTACACAGTGGAGGCGCAAACCCGCTTTGCGCAAAAGCGTCGTCAGATGGGTGATGCCGGGCTTGTTGCTCAGCGCTATAATTTGGTGCTGTTCGGCAATCAGGATAAGGTGGAACTGCAATCCTGGCAACCGGAAACACAGCGAACCATCAGTGTCCCCTTCAAAGCCAATTGGGACGTTTGGTACAAAATGAAACTCCGGGTGGAATCCCTGGGCGGAACCAAAGTTCGTGCTCAGGGCAAGGTGTGGGCCGCCACTGACCCCGAACCTGCTGACTGGACTGTGGAACGAATTGACGACGATGGAAACCTGATCGGCGCGCCGGGCATTTATGCCGACGCACCCTTTGAAGTATTTTTCGATAACCTGAAGGTGACCAAGAACTAATGACCAATAAAATTGCTCAGCTCCTTTGCATTGCCGTCAGCATGCACGGCTTGTTCGCTTCCGATCCAGCGAAAGATTGGCCCATGTGGGGTGGTACCAACGATCGCAACATGGTCAGCTCCATGAAAGGTGCTCCCGTCACCTGGGACCTCACTAAGAAAATCAACACGAAGTGGATGGCGACCCTTGGTTCGCAAACCTACGGCAATCCCGTTGTTTCCGATGGCGTCGTTTTAGTCGGCACCAATAACGAAGGATTGCGCAATCCCAAAGAAGGTGGCGATCGTGGCGTAGTGATGGCGTTCGACGAAAAGACTGGCGCTTTTCTGTGGCAAATTACTCATGAAAAGGTAGCCAGCGGGCGTGTGAACGATTGGCCCTATCAGGGTGTCTGCTCATCACCAGCCGTTGAAAATGGCATTGTTTATTACGTTTCCAATCGTGGAGAAATTGTTGCAGCCACTCTTAAAGAGGGCAAAATTATTTGGAAGTTCGACATGATGGAAGAAGTGGGTTCGTTCCCCCACAACATGTCCAACAGTTCCCCGGCCATTTATGGTGATCTACTTTTCGTTTCCACTTCTAATGGGCAGG
>JAYWBH010000389.1:0-5252 GCA_043781815.1 Bryobacterales bacterium
CAATTGCGGGCACGCAGAACGGGTATCAGAAGTCGCCGTGGTTTGAGGGCGGGGTGGGTTGCGAAAGTTGTCATGGGCCGGGGGCTCGGCATGTGGCCACTGGTAAGAAGGCGGACATTGTGAATCCAGCGTCTTTAGATGCGGAACGTCGCGATAGCGTTTGCGCGCAATGCCATTTATCGGGTGAAATCCGCGTGGAACGTGCTGGAAAATCCATGACGGATTTCAGCGCAGGGGCCAAACTTTCCGACTTTGCTGTGGCGTTTGTCCGGCAATCGTCATCGCCTGCGAGGAAGGTCACCAGTCACGTAGAAAATTTGGCGCAGAGCGCATGCAGCAAGGCGAGCGAAGACCGTCTGTGGTGCGGCAGTTGTCATGATCCGCACGCAACACCGGGCGAAACAGAAAAGGTTGCCTGGTTCCGCGCAAAGTGCCATAACTGCCACGAAGTGGGTGCGTGCAATCGTGGCGATAATTGTGTGTCGTGCCACATGCCGCGCAGTCCGGTGAGCGATGCCGATCATGTGGTTTATACCGATCATTCCATCCCCAGGCGGGCATTGCAGCGAAACGATAGGCCTGATAAAACGGCCCCTCTGCTTGCGTTTGGCAAGACGTTGGCTGATGCCCACGATCAGGGCTTGGCCTACGCCATTGTAGCGTTACGAGAGCAAAATACGACTTACTCAGACCGCGCTTTCGATCTGCTACGGGAAGCCGAGCGACAGACCCCCGGCGATCCGCAGACGCTTTCTTATTTAGCCGATCTCTTTAAGTCACGAAGGATTGATCCGACTGCGGTAAGGCTATATCAGAGGTTGTATAAAATTGACCCGACGCAATCCAGCGCGCCAATGAATCTGGGTGCGTATCAAATGGAACAGGGGAACTATACTGAAGCGATTCGGCTATTTAAGGAAGCGCTTCGAATCAGTCCAGCACTTGTGTTAGTGCGGCTAAATCTGGCAGTCGCACTGGAGCGGACGGGCAAGATAGACGAAGCACGAACGGTACTGAACAAGGCGCTGGAATTCAACCCAAGTTCTGTGGAAGCCCGGCAAATGCTGCACAGACTGAAGAGACCACAAGCATCTGATACCGAGCCGTGATCGCGAGGGAGCGGTACCTGTCGCAACAATGATACCGATCAAAACACCCACACCTGTCAGCAGCATATCTGCCCCACTATGTTATGCTGAAACCTGAGAAGTACCTTTAGGGAGGCACAGTCAATTCCATGGGCTCACTGGGCACACAGGAAATGATCGTCATCTTTGTTATGGCATTGCTCATCTTCGGCCCTAAAAAGCTGCCGGAGTTGGGTCGCACTGTAGCCAAGGCGATGGGCGAATTCCGCCGCGCATCGGCGGAATTGAAAGGCACGTTTGATCGTGAAATGAACTCCCTGGAGCGGGAAACCGAATCCTTGCGGCAGGCTACTTCAGACCTGCACAATGAAGTCCGGGATCATACATATAATCATGATGATTCCAACTACTACGATTCCAGCTATTACAGCGGGGAATCTACGGATTCAACCCACACCAGCACAACCACACTAAGTGCATCCGCAACTCAGGGCGCTGAAACACCCGCTATTGAAGCCTCCGAACACACTTTGGCACTACCAGATTCTTCTCATGAAGCTTCTGGCCATGCCGCAGTGACTCCTGTTCCGGCAGCCGATACAGTGGCGCAGACCGATGGACATGCCAAGCCGGTACACTCCTAAAGTTTGCCTCAAAAATTGGTAGCGATTGATGTCAACTGATGAAACCAAGGGGCCTGAGCCCAAAGGCGAACACACGCCCGTAATTCCGCCTGCCGATGCTCATGCTTCGGAAGCCCCGCCGTCCGATATGACCCATTCTGGTTATGATCAGCATGTGGAAGACCCGTATCACCAATACGACGATCCATATGCTGATCATAGCTCTCATGAGTCTGAACATGGCTCAGGGGTTTCCACCGAAGTTGCCACCGTCCTGCCACCTGTCCAAGCCGGTTCCCCTCCGCCACCTCCACCCTCCAAAGTGGAGAAGAAAGAGGAGGATGATGACGACGATGGCATGTTGCGCATGTCCTTTCTGGAGCACCTGGAAGAACTGCGCTACCGTTTAATCCGCATGTTGTGGGGCATTGTGATTGCCTTTCTCGGCTGCTTCTATTTCAAAGAAGAGTTGTGGGTAATTGTCGCCGGTCCCGCGAAAAGTGCGCTGACCCGGTTGGGCTACGCCCCCGATTTGATTCAATTAGATCCCATGGATACTTTCTCCGTTGTCTGGATGAAGATCCCGCTGTTGATTTCCCTATTCATTGCATCCCCCTGGGTGCTCTATCAGGTGTGGGCGTTCATTTCCCCTGGTCTTTATAAGAAAGAAAAACGCATGGCCACGCCCTTCGTTCTTAGCTCCGCTGGCCTGTTTATTATGGGCGGCCTGTTCGGATATTTTGTGGCCTTCCGCTTTGGACTGGAATTTCTGTTAGGTGTTGGCAAAGACATCAACATTAAGCCGCAGATTTCCATTGTCAGTTACTCCGATCTGTTCTTTAACGTGATTCTTGGCATCAGTCTGGTTTTCGAAATGCCAGTGGTGATTTTCTTCCTCAGCATGCTGCGCATTGTGTCGGCCAAATTCCTGCTGGAACATTCCCGATACGCCATTCTGGGAATCACCATTCTAGCGGCACTGATCACCCCAACTCCCGATGCGTTCAACATGATGTTGTTCGCCATGCCCATGGTGGCGCTGTACTTTGTTGGCGTTTTTGCAGCCTATTTGCTGGAATATCAGCGGGAACATAACCGTTTCCCCTGGATGGCGATTCTGGTTGTGGTCCTTTCTATCTTATTAATGGCAGGCGGAATTGTGGCTTTCCTGATCCTCAAGTATGGGTATCGGTTAGTACCAGTTTGGCCATTCATTTTACGATAAATGAAAAAACCTTAAGCAGTTTTGCTGGGTTCAGTCTATTATGAAAGTCTACCTGCCTCGCAAATTGCGGAGACTTGAGCAATATGGAACTGCATGATATCGTTCGCGAACTGAAAGAAGAAAAGGCGCTTCTTGACGAAGTAATTTATAGCCTTGAAGGCCTGCATTCCTTTGACGGGGGAAGCCAACGTCCCTACAAAGCGGCAGGTCGTCGCGGCCGCAAAACTATGTCTGAAGAAGAACGCAAAGTTGTGTCGGAACGGATGCGCAAATATTGGGAAGGCCGACGCAAAAAGTAAAATTACTTTTTGAAGAACCAGAGCCAGAAATACTGCTCACCCACTCCATGTCGGTGCCGTGGTTCAAACCCGCACTGTTCAGCCATCTCCACCGCTTGGGCGTCAGAAAATGGCACACCCAACCAGGTGTCATCTGCCTCAGTATTCAAAGTGTTATCACCCTGCACTTGAAACTTGAACAACGCCCCAGGACGCAATAAACGGGCCACTTCCCGCACATAGTTGTGAATCACTTCCCGGCTGGGGATGTGTTGAAACACAATGGTGGAAAAGGCAAAGTCAAACGGAGCAGTGGGCACCACACTCAAGTCCATTCCATTGTTCTGATATACATGGGCATTGGGTTGATTCGCCAATGCCAGGGTGGCCTGGGCAATCATTTCGCCAC
This sequence comes from Bryobacterales bacterium, assembly GCA_043781815.1. GTDB lineage: Bacteria > Acidobacteriota > Terriglobia > Bryobacterales > Bryobacteraceae > JANXSF01. Next base: position 3,624 of record JAYWBH010000389.1, read on the forward strand.
TGACATCAACAGCGTGCACTTCGCCGAACTGCCGGGCTAAAGCTCGCGTCACGCGCCCCGCACCACAGCCGATTTCCAGCACCCGCATTTCCGTCGGATTCTTACCCTGACAAATGTTGATCATGTCCGTAAGAATTTCTTCGGCAACTGTACGTTCACCGCTTTGGAAAAACTGTTCGTCAGTCCAATCTTCACGTTCGGTGTTGACGTAGTAACGAGCATTTTCCAGGGCGCGGGCATCCCAATCCAACCGCATTTTGTCCAGAATCGAATCGGGCATCTTTGTTTTTATTGTAGCGTGACCAATGTTTCACTTCCTGAGTGGGACCGGCATCCTTGCCGGTCCTTTTCCAATTTTCACCACTTAAGAAGGTTCATCCTTCCCCGTAATCAGCCTGGCCCCGCGATTGAACGTCAAATATTGAAATCCCCACTGAATCGCCACCACGAAGCGGCTGCGGAATCCTACCAGATACATCAGATGAATAAACAACCAGGCGAGCCACGCAAACACGCCACCAAAACGGATGAACCCTAAATCAGCCACCGCCGATGCCCGGCCAATGGTCGCCATGATTCCTTTATTCACGTAGTGGAACGGCGGCACCACTTTCCCCTGCAATCGCAGCTTAATCACTCGGGCAGCATACCAACCTTGTTGCATCGCCACAGGACACAATCCCGGTAACGCGGCGCCATCTTGTTCGAACCAGGCAAGGTCACCCAGAACGAAAATCTGAGGATGGCCAGGGATACTCAAATCGCCCGACACTTTAATGCGCCCTCCGCGATCCATTTCAGCCCCCACGGCGTCAGCCAGCTTTTTCCCCAACCCCGATGCCCGCACACCTGCAGCCCAAATAACCGTGCGAGCTTCAATCCTTTCCGCACTCCCCGCATCGGTAATTAACGACACCCCGGCAGCGTCAATGTTTGTCACCCTGACGCCAGTACGAACGCGCACGCCCAGTTTGATCAGCGCCCGTTCCGCTTTGTCGGAAAGGTCTTCTTTGAATTGCGGCAGCGTGTGCTTGGCCCCTTCCAGCAGTAGGATTTGAGCCTCTGCCGGACGGATGGCTCGAAAATCGTGACGCAGCGTATCGCGGGCAATCTCACCAATGGCACCAGCCAGTTCCACGCCCGTGGGGCCAGCGCCTACCACCACAAATCGCAGCCAGGAACGCCGAACTTCAGGGTCAGTTTCCAGCTCGGCTTTTTCGAAAGCGGAAAGAATACGGCTCCTGATTTTTGTGGCATCTTCAATGGTCTTTAACCCTGGGGCAAACTGCTGCCATTGGGGGTTTCCAAAATAGAAATTCTCCGCCCCAGCGGCCAGGATGAGCGTATCGTATGGTAAGTCACTTTGGTCATGCAGCAAAATGCGACCATTCGCCGGGTCAAAGCCAGTGACTTCGGCCATCAACGTTCGCACATTCGGAAAGCGGCTGAGCACGTCGCGCAGAGGGGCGGCAATGTCACCAGGGGAGAGCCCACCGCTGGCAACCTGATACAAAAGCGGCTGGAACAGATGAAAATTTCGACGATCCACCAGGGTGACTTGAACGGGAAGTCCGCCCAGCAGCTTGGCCGCGTTCATGCCCGCAAAACCACCGCCGATGATCACCACTC
>JAYWBH010000390.1:0-5248 GCA_043781815.1 Bryobacterales bacterium
CGGCCCTTTGTCGGTGAGTCGGCGGGGTGATATTTACACCCTGAACTTTCCCGCCAGCATACCGGAACGACTTCCGCCGAATCCGCAACTGGAAGATGCCTTGGGTTGTCCGATTGTCGAATTATGGGGTGCCCGTGACTACGTTGCCGTTCTGGCATCGGAACAGGCTGTTCGCTCCGTGAAGCCATCCATGGAAAAGTTGAAGAAACTGGATCGCTTTGCTGTCGTCGTCACTGCCCAAGGAAAGGATTACGATTGCGTATCCAGGTTCTTCGCACCGGCAGAGGGCATAGATGAAGATCCGGTGACAGGCTCCGCTCACTGCACGCTGGCCCCATTCTGGGCTGCCCGGTTGAACCGGAACCCTATTCGAGCCTTTCAGGCTTCTTCACGGGGCGGGGAAGTGCATTGCGAAGTACTTGGGGATCGGGTGCTGCTTTCAGGAACCGCTGTGAAGTTTCTGGAAGGCACCATCAACTTGGAATAGCGGGCCAATCAATCATAAACGAAGCGCCATTGCCCGGACTGGTTTCCAGGTGAATCACACCCCCAGCGGCTTTTACAATTGTGGCCACTGTGGAAAGACCAATGCCTGTGCCCCCATCGGATTCACGGGTGGTGAAAAATGGCTCAAACACACGGGATTTAGTGGCATCATCCATTCCCGGCCCGTTGTCGGCAACTTGAAGCCGTACGCTTGTGCCAACGGTTGATGTGGTCAATTCCACCAAACCCCCATCGGGCATAGCTTCCTTAGAGTTAACCAAAAGGTTTACCAGAATCTGTTCCAGGTTAGCCAGATCGGCCAAAATAAGGGGGACGTCTTTCCCCAGCTTGATGGAAAGCTGAATGGTTTCGCCAAGCAATCGTTTGTACATGCCTGAAGATTGCTCAATCAGGGTATTCAGGTTGAGAGGCTTTTCCGTGGAAGGAGTGCGCCGCAGAAACCCGAGTAGCTGACTGGTTAACGCCCCTGCCTTACCTGTTAACTGAACAATTGCTGCCAATTCCTTGGCTGCTTCCGAATTTTTTGGCAACTCATCTTGCGCTGCTTCGGCGTGGGCGTTAATCAGCGTCAATAAGTTATTGAAATCGTGAGCCACGCTCCCAGTAAGCATGCCAGCAATTTCCAAACGCTTTGATCGCCACTGTTGTTCCTGTTTCGTTGCCCGAGCCATAGACCCTCTTTTATAACAAGTTTCTGACTACTCCAGTAACAATGCTGCACGATATTAGCGCTTTTTTCGTGGTTCCGGTAATCCCAGCAAGCGGCGGATGTCCAGGTAGATGTCATCCATGTCCCGATTCCCGTCTAACGTCAAAAGCTGGTTCCGTTTTTCGTAAAATTCCAGCAGTGGGCTGGTTTTTTCGTAATATTCCCGCAGACGCACTTTTAGGGCTTCGGCATTGTCATCAGCCCGTTTGGTGAAGCCGCTGCCTTGGCCCATTTTTGCCCTGTACATGACCCGTTCAAAGATCACTTCATCAGGAATATCCAGGTAGATTACTTTATCGATGTCCCAATTTTCAAACAGATACTCTGCTTGAGAGCGAGTGCGGGGAAAGCCGTCTAACACAAAGCCATAGTTCCAGTCGTGCTGGTCTAACCGTTTGCTTACAACATCTTCCACAATTTCATCGGGAACCAGAAGGCCCGCATCGGTAATGCGGCGGATTCTGGCAGCAAGTTTAGTGTGATGTTTTACATGCCAACGGAAAATTTCGCCAATAGAAATGTGGACGAAATCATAATCGCCGCATATCCGTTCGCTCTGGGTTCCTTTGCCGGAACCTTGGGGGCCACAAATGACGTACTTATTCACAAGATCCCCATAGTATCAATTCCTGGGGCCCAGCTCACCATTAGGCGAACAGTCTGTTAACGGTTGCGCTCGTAGTACCGGTTGGCTAATTCTTCCATAGTCCCAATTTCTTCATCTGTCAGGACAGGAGTAAAGCGTGCGGTGCGCATGGGGATGGTTTGGCGGATGGTAAATCGGCCTGGGAAAAACTGTTCCAGGTCTGATCTATCCACAACAAATTCCTTAAAAAGTAGCTTAATAGAGATCGGAACTGAATTATTCAAGGGCAGAAAAATGCCCTCCTTCAGTTTATAATGACAGACTTTCATCTTTTGGGCGAGATAAAAACATGACTAGTTCTATACTTACCACCACAAAAAGCTTGATTTTCGTATTTTCTTCGCCCATAATGAAGGACAAATCCTATGGCACTCACTCCAAGGCAAAAAGAAGTTCTGGACTTTCTGGTCATCTTTGTAGAAGACAACGGCTACTCCCCCAGCTATGAGGAAATTGCTCACGGCTTGAACCTGGCCTCCCTGGCCACGGTCCATAAGCACATTTCCGCCCTGGAATTGCGCGGCTACTTGAAACGCGGCTTCAACCAGAGTCGATCCTTAGATGTCTCCGCTGAATACGTTTCCCAACATCGGTTGAACAATAAGCCACCTGTCCCCCGACAAAATTACGAAGTTCCATTGGCTGGTAAAATTGCCGCCGGAACTCCTGTAGATGCCACTCAACAGCAAGACATGCTTAGCTTTAGCGATTTTGTGGGAAATGAAAGTACCTTCGCTCTACAAGTTCGTGGCGAATCTATGATTGACGATCACATTATGCACGGTGACTATGTTCTGGTTGAAAAAACAGACCGTGTGCGCGATGGTGAAATCGTCGTGGCCCTGGTGGATGGGAGCGAGACCACCTTAAAGCGGTTCTATCGGGAAACAGATAACGTGGCCCGCCTTCAACCGGCCAATGCTTCCATGGAACCCATCCGTGTGCCGCTGGACAGTGTTTTTATCCAAGGAAGAGTGTTGGCCGTTCTGCGGAAATACAAGTAGCCATGAAAAATGCCGCTTTGTTTGAAGCAAAGCGGCTTTGGGGGTAAATATCTTGAAAAGAGAAGGGCAGCCTGTATGACCTACCCGTTGATTTACCTTATCACGCAACAGTGTTCCAACCTAGTACCGAACTTCGAACCAGTACTTCTGGGCAACGTGGTCTATCTGTAATCGAAGCCGACACCAGCAAGAATAGCCTCTCCCTTTCGTAGTACGATGAAGACGAATGCGCCTCCGCACCTTACCTTGCACCACCGCCATCACCGCTTTCATCCTGACCCTCGTAGGGTGTGCGAATTACAGCAATTCCGCAGTTCAAATCAGCGCCAACCAGACACCTGTTCAGGAACCCTTAAAAGTTCAAAGCGAAGACCGCCCATCCCGGAAATCCTCCGGTGACAGAAATGCTCCCCGCGGAACCGCTGGTGATTTCGATTTCTATCTCCTGAGCTTGTCCTGGTCTCCGCAACACTGTTCCACTCCCGCTGGCGAACGGGATCGCGATCAGTGTGGCGGTACCCGTCAGTATAATTTCGTCGTGCACGGACTTTGGCCGCAATACGATCCTAAGGGATGGCCTCAATCCTGCGGTGGCGAAACCAATGTGAGCAGAGCATTGGTCAATGAAATGCTCCCCTTGATGCCCAGCCCGAAGTTGATCTATCACGAATGGGAAAAGCACGGTACCTGCAGCGGATTAGGGCAGCAAAAGTATTTTGAGACCGTGAAGCAAGCCCGAGCCAAAGTAATCATCCCGCAAGACTACCAATCCCCCACAGACGCTGTACGCACCAACTCGGCAGCAATTAAGTCGAAGTTCATTGCTGCTAATTCCGGCCTTACCGAAGATATGCTGGGGGTGACTTGCAGTGGACGTTTTCTTCAGGAAGTGGATGTTTGCCTCACCAGGGAACTGGGCTTTCGTTCCTGTGGACGTGGTGTGCGGGACAATTGTCCCGACGAATTAATCATTCAGCCGTTGAGATAATAAAGAGATTCCATGGCGAAACCTGTCCGTAAATCGTCAAAGCAGCCTTTGCTGGAACGTCTGCGCGCTTCCAAAGCCTTCTTTTGGATAGTGATTGCATCGCTCTCCGTTTTCATCCTTTCCATTTTCATCTTCACTTATTTCTGGATGACCCATTCGCGAATGATTGATGAGACTTTGGCCCGTGGCCCGTACATGACCACTTCGCGGATTTATGCCGCTCCGAAGTCTGTCCATGTGGGCGATCAAACTACAACCCAGGAAATTATGGGTCAGGTTCGCAATGCTGGCTATGGGGAATCGAAATCTAATCGTATGGGCTGGTATAACGTGCGTCCTGGTGCAATTGAAATTTTCCCCGGTCCTGATTCCTATTTTGAGAACGATGGAGGGGTGATTAAAATTGACGGCGGTAAGGTGAAAGAAATCATTTCCCTGCGCGACAACACCCCCCGTACTGTTTACCCGTTGGAGCCGGAACTACTCACAAACATTTTCGATCAAAAGCGTGAAAAGCGCCGCGTTGTTCGCTACGAAGATATTCCAAAAGTTTTAGTGGACGCCACAATTTCTGCCGAAGATAAGCGCTTCTTTCAACACACCGGGTTCGACCCTTTACGGATTGTCAAAGCGGCCTACGTGGACATTCGATCCGGGCGCCACAGCGAAGGTGCCTCGACCATTTCTATGCAGGTGGCTCGCAACATGTTTCTGACCAGGGAAAAGACCTGGAAGCGCAAAATTTCCGAAACGCTGATCACTATCCAACTGGAATGGAAGCTTTCAAAAGAGGAAATTTTCGCCTACTATGCCAATCAAGTAGCCGATATGGGCCATTTGGGCAGCTTTGGGATCCGCGGGTTCGGGGAGGCGGCACAGGCCTATTTCGGCAAAGACATTCGCGAACTGACCCTACCGGAAGCCGCCACTTTAGCCGGAATGAATCAACGGCCAAGCTATACCAATCCGTTCTACTATCCCGACCGCGCGCTGAAACGTCGCAATATCATTTTGACCATGATGCGCGAAAACGGCTACATCACAGATCGGGATTATGCCCAAGCGGTGGCATCGCCAATGAAGGTTGTCCGGGGCAGCAGCGGGTCCAATGATTCGGCTTATTTCATCGACATTGTCAATGAAGAATTAGAGAAACATTTTAGCGATCATGATTTCACCAGTTCGGTATATCGCATACACACCACGCTCGATGTGGATTTGCAGAGGGATGCCGCTGAAGCGGTGCGGGTAGGCTTTGTTGAAGTGGACAAGTATTTGGAGCGCCGCAACATAAAGAATCATGGTGCGGCACAAGTGGCACTGATGGCGGTTGATCCGCAAACAGGCGAAGTGAAAGCGTTGGTGGGTGGCCGAAACTATGCCAACAGCCAATT
>JAYWBH010000391.1:0-5241 GCA_043781815.1 Bryobacterales bacterium
CAGAACCATATTCCGTTCGTGAAGCAGCGCTTGCATATAACGGCCAAGAACCAGCCGTTCAGCCAGCCACCCAAGGAACCCAAGCGGAGCGGAAAAATAGAAAACATCTCGCATCTCTGTCTGCTCAATTCCCTTAGTATCTGGCTCTTTTGAACCAAGGTCTGTTTGATCTGAGACCAAGGATCGAAAGTAGTGATCGTGCTTCATCGAACGAAAGGCGCCGCGTATCATGGTGTCCTGAAAAAAGGTGGGCCGGTCCATTCGCGTGATTTCGCTGGTGAGATGCTGCCAAATCCCAAAATGTTTAGCCCGCCATGTGACCCTTTGCCCCATTCCGATTAGTCCTGAAGTAATTCCATCAATCGCCGAAGCCGATTCGCCGAAATGTATATTTCCAGCAAGGTGTACTTCAACGCATCTAGCCAAATCAAAACATCGTTCCAGAGGCGCATTGATGCAAGTAATTTCTTCCAATTTAACCACGGGCCAACTCCTTTATGAACACGTTCAAGAATAGTATGCGAGGTGGGCTGCTGCTTGTCAAGCTTTATTTGAACGCGTTCACAAATCGTAGAGTAATTCATGAAATAAGGAATCGTGAGGCTGCACCCTTAAGGTTTCGTCTACCTGCCAACAAGCGTGACCACTAACCCATGCCTTGAAGCAAATGCGCGAATCCGGTCGCCTTGCACACCAGCATCTTGACCCCTGGCATTCAAAATGAATTGCGTGCCTCGGGGAAATTGGGCCAGCTTCGCTTCTATTGCTTCAACTCCTTCCAGCCTGTTGTATTGCGCCACGGTCGACCCATTCGGTTGATCCATAATTTCAATACGCAATGGTTTCTGCCAATTTCGTAGATCCTCTGCTGCGTTGGCGCGGCATCGCTCAGAGATGCACAGCGATTCCATTTTGCGCAGATCGATATCCGTCGAAAGCCAATTGCGACCCCTGGCAATCCCGTTGCGTAACTCAGCCTCCAGAACCACACCTTCCCCATTAACTGCCAATTGTGCTCCTTTGCCTTTCCAATACTCGTGAAAGTAGCGGAGCGAATCCCACAAGGGCATTTGGGCTGTTTCCGATCCGTACTTTCCCAGCGCTTGCGCTGCCACGGTCTTCACATGAACATCGTTATGCATCAAATAGGCTGCCATATACTTTTCAAGCACCGCGTGCATTGCTAAATGCGGCGTACGCAGAAATGTGTCTACCGCGCAACGCGGGGCGGGTGCCTGCATGTTCCACGGACTGCTGCGAAATACCTTATCCGCGTACGCCGGATCGACACGAACAAAGTAGGCGACCAGTTCCGGCTGGCAGGACTGCTGCGATTCGTACACCGCTTTGAGCCTGGGGAGGGATTGAGGAGTAGCGTACTTCGCCAGCGCGGCCATACGCAAATTTGGATTCCATCCACCTGAGCGCTGGGCCAAAGCCAAGGATGCAATCAATGCATCATCCATCGCAGGAACTACGGATGCGGGTAACAGGTCCAGCAACTGGGTATCCAACCAGGTTCTATCTTTGGACAACTCCGCAACCATTCGCGACTGCGCCCGCTTAGGATCGACTTTATTTAGAGCACGCAAGGCTGCGTGAGCTGTTTCGTAAACGGCACCAGCCTTCCATCTGTCCAGTACCGCTTCCAGCAGTGGCACAATTTCTGGCGATGGGAACATCCCGACAAACATGCCGAGCAGGTATTGCTGTGGAGCAACTTCGATGTTGGAAAAAGATTGGATGAATTCGCGCTTCAGGACGGGAGTCCACGCCGGATCAGGTTCAGGCGGCTGACTATATCGGACTTGCTGAATGTGATTGAGCAGAGTTGCCAAAGCCACGGTCTTTGGCCCGGGCTGCTTCTTCGTAAGGCTCTCACCTAGCGTCTTGGTGGAGTCGTTCATGAAACTGCGGCGATATACGGCTTGCTTCTGAAAGTACGCCGCCTGTTGGGGATCAACGGGAACAGCAACTCGCGAGGGTGGCGTTGCTGAAAAAACCGCACCTACCACTCCCACGGCTACTGTCGAAAATTGCGGGGGTGGTGCTAGTTGAGTCTGCTCACAAATCTGCATCATCGTTGATAAATAATTCGATGAAACCGCTTGCCCTGGTGCAGCAATCCGGGATTGCATTAACTGGCAAAGCCTCACAGGATCATGTGAAGAAAGTGCGGACAGTAAAATGTTTTCTTCCAGTGGCAGAAGGTCAAGGGCTGCACGCCAGGCAGCGGGGTCGTTCAGCAACCCGAGTTGCTGCGCGGCCATTTGTCGCTTGAGGTAGTCTTCACTTCCCCCGGACTGCGGTCCCTTAAGAATTGCGACACAGGCCGCCAGTGTTTCCCGAATCCAAGAAATGGAAGCAGGCACAACATCGAACTCCACATCGTTCGAAATCACATATTGTGGCGGTGTGGCGTAACCATAGGACGTCGACAATGGCCCACTACTGGTTAGCACCAGCTTCCGCGAAAGTGCTGCCGTTCGATAATGTCCTGGCGGAAGTGCGGGCGCAAAAGTATTGAGCGTCACGTGCTGGGAATCTTGCGCGCGTGGGCCGACGCTCATTTGCGGGAAGCGGGTGTTGCCGTTACATAGGTTTTTAAGCGAACCGCAATTCGGTCCGGGGTACAACAGAAATCCGGCGGACTGCCACCGCTCCTGCGGTCGAGCTCCAGCTATGCCGGAGATCTGCGGAAACGTTCGTTCCAATTGAATCAGTTCGCCCTCGTGATAAGCGTGAGGCTGCACCAGACGCAACTCGGAGACTTTCCCTGGAGGATTTTTCGATCTCAGTTCGTCCCATTGGGCTTCCATTGAGGGAACCAGCAGGAATGCCAGTAGACAAATAAGGAGTGAGGAGTTGCGCATGGTTACTGTCAAAGTAGCTAAGCCTCATCATAGGAATATTGGCTTGAGCCTATAGGTAAACTTTTGGATTCAAACACCACCGTAACTAGAGCTTTTCAGAGTACGATAAAGCTCAATGCATCCATCCGCATTTCGTTGGCTCTACGCACTATTCTTCTTATCCGGCTTCCCTGCGCTCATCTATCAAATAGTTTGGCAACGCACCCTATTTGCCATCTATGGCGTCAATATTGAGTCGGTCACAATGGTGGTCAGTGCCTTCATGCTTGGTCTGGGACTGGGTAGTCTTGCTGGCGGCAGAATTTCCAAAAACCCTTCCGCACCACTGCTACTTTTATTCGCTGCTGTGGAATTGGGGGTTGCTGCTTTCGGATCTGTATCGTTGCCCTTGTTCCACTGGGTGGCGAACTTCACCGCTGGCGCACCGCCTCTTGAAACGGGACTTATCTCGTTTGCACTGGTGTTGATTCCCACAGTCCTGATGGGTGCCACCTTACCGCTGTTAGTAGCCCAGTTGGTACGACTCTCCGGCAACGTTGGCCGCTCTGTAGGCACGTTGTATTTTGTGAACACTCTAGGATCAGCCGTGGCCTGCTTTGCAGCAGGTTTGTTTCTCATGCGCAACTTGGGTATGTCCGGGTCCATTGCCGTCGCCGTGGCACTCAACGTTCTTGCGGCCTTGGTCGTACTGCTTCTCCATTTCCAATGGCGAGGTTTAATGGCCGATAACCAACCGCACATAGAGACATCCGATGCTGTCCAGATGATTCCTTTTCCAGTGGCCATGATGTTGGCCGCAGCGTCCGGTTTCATTGCACTTTGTTATGAAATTGTCTGGTATCGGCTGTATTCCTTTGCCAGTGAAGGCACCGCCCAGTGTTTCGCTTTTGTACTGGGAACATTTCTTACAGGCATCGCCTTTGGCTCCCTTCTTGGACGACGCCTTTGTAAGACTGCTTCTGTCCACTCCATTGGTGTACTGGTGCTGTTCGCCAATCTGGTCGGCTTTTGCATTGTTCCGGCTGTAGCATTCCTTGTCCGCTACGTGGATTATGTTTGGACACTTCCGCTTGTGGCCATTGCCGCCGGGCTGTTGGGTGCAACGTTCCCGCTGATGTGCCACATTTCCGTGCGCCCCAATGACGATGCGGGCCAGGGGCTCAGCTATCTTTACCTCAGCAACATCATCGGATCAGCAGCAGGAAGTTGGCTGGTTGGTTTCGTGCTGATGGATTACTTTTCGTTACGGTCCATCTCATTGCTTTTAGCCCTGCTCGGTGTTGCCGTCGCCGCGCCATTGTTTGGAGCCACTAAACGGAATTTGTTGGCTGGCGTTACACTTTGCGCGACCCTGCTGGTTTCCTCAGGCCCACTTTTCGCCCCTGTATACGACGAACTGCAATCGAAGGGAGACTTTGGTAAGCCCTGGACTCGCATCATAGATATTGTTGAAAATCGCAGCGGCGTAATCAGCGTGGACGAAGCGCACGGCATTTACGGCAGTGGCATTTACGATGGCATGCTCAGCACCAATTTGTTGCAGACGGAAATTTTGGAGCGCGCCTTTGCTGTAAGCCTGTTCCATCCCAATCCCAAAGAAGTTTTGATGATCGGACTTTCCGGCGGCGCCTGGACGCAGGTGATCGCCAACAACCCGCAAGTAGAAAAGGTGACTGCAATCGAAATCAACCCCGGCTATCTGGAACTGATCCCTCGCTACGCCGATGTGGCACCCATGTTGACGAATCCGAAAGTGCAAATTATCATCGACGATGGACGCCGCTGGATGTTTCGCAACAAAGATCGAAAATTCGATTTCATCGTGATGGACACCATCTATCATCATCGAGCCCATGCCACGAATTTGCTTTCTGTCGAAATGATGGATTTAGTCAGAGAACGGCTGAAGCCCGGCGGAGTGCTGTATTACAACTCCACATATTCAGAAGAAGCACAACGAACCGGCGCAGTGAAATTCCCCTACGCCTACCGCTTCGGCCCCATGATGGCAGTCAGCGATAGTCCCATTGTGATCGACAAAGATCGTTGGAAGCAGGTGCTGGTGAACTATCGGCTGGAAGGAAAGCCCGCGTTGGATCTTTCTAAACCGGAAGGGGTGAAACGATTGAACGAAATTCTGGGCTACGTGGATACGCTCCCCGGCTTTCCATTGGATGACGAAAAAATGGAGACCAGGGACATCTTGTTAAAGCGGACCGCAATGCTCAAGGTGGTTACGGATGACAACATGGTGACGGAGTGGAAGTAATGTGTCGAAGCCTCTGAAAACACCGCTCCCTCGCGGTCACGGCTCGGTAACATTGTGATTCAAACCGTGCCGTGACCGCGAGGGAGCGGTGTTTCTTAA
>JAYWBH010000392.1:0-15234 GCA_043781815.1 Bryobacterales bacterium
CCTTATGTGCTGCGCTTTAGTCGCGATGGTGCTTGGTTGCTTGCTGGCGGTGGTCGCGGTGCGGTGTCAGGAAAAGGTGTTCTGTTCGATGTGAAATCAGGCAAGCGGCTGGGTGAGTTCGGCGGTGAGCGTGACGTTGTGCTGGCTGCCGATGTCAGTGCCGACGGAAAGTTACTGGCCTTGGGAGGTCCCGGTAAAGTGGTTCGCGTGTTTGCGGTCAGCCAGCCAGGAACCAAGCCCCTGTATGAAATTACCAGGCATACGGATTGGATAACAGCATTGGAATTCAGTCCCGATGGATTGCGTTTGGCGACAGCCGACCGCGCTGGTGGCGTGCATATTTGGGAGTCTGAAAGCGGAGGTTTTCTGGTGAGCCTTGCTGAGCATAAGGATGCCATCACTTCCTTAAGCTGGCGTTTTGACGCCCTGATGCTTGCCACCGCAAGTGAAGATGGCCAATTGATTTTGTGGGACATGCGCGACGGCTTTCCCGCTGCCACGTTAACTCCGCATCAACAAAAGCCCCCACCAGGAAACTTTGGAAAGTTGCCTGGTGGAGTGCTCAGTGTTCAATTCGGGGTTGATGGCAGGCTGTTCAGTACCGGTCGGGATCGAGCACTGAGAGTGTTTTCGACTTTAGGAAAAGCGTTGGGAGCATTGCCCCCAGGGCCTTCCATGCTAACTAAGATCGCCGTTAGCTTCGACGGCAAGATGGCAATCGCTGGTGATGCGTCAGGCAAAGTGCACTTTTGGGACGGCAGTAAAGAGACGCTATTAGTACCTTAATAGGACCATCGCCAAAGCGTCGACCCAATCGTAAATCCCGCACCGACTGAAGCAAACACCACTAGATCACCTTTTTTCAAACGGCCTTCGGCAATTGCATCCCGCGTGGCCAATGGAATGGTGGCCGCCGTGGTGTTGCCGTAGCGATCAATGTTCACCATTACTCTATCCATAGGCAGACCAAGCCGATCCGCAACTGCCGTGATGATTCGCAGGTTCGCCTGATGGGGCACGAACAATTGAATATCGTTGGCCGATAGATTGTTTTTTCCCAGCAGCACCTTCGTCGCTTCATACATTTTGCGCACCGCATACTTGAATACTTGCGCGCCATCCTGATGAACACAGTGCAACCCACTGGTAACTGTTTCTACCGTGGAAGGCATGCGACTGCCGCCTGCGGGCATCTTCAGAAATTCACCGCCAGACCCATCAATTTCATTATGAAAGTCAATGAAACCGCCCTCATCTTCACCCGCTGGCTCAATCAAAAATGCTCCAGCACCATCTCCAAACAGCACACAAGTGGCCCGATCCTGATAGTTCAGGATGCTGGACATTTTGTCCGATCCAATCACCAAAACTTTTTTATGGCTACCGGATCGCACCAGTTGCGCACCAGTCGTGATGCCATATACAAAGCCGGAACATGCTGCAACCAGATCGAATCCCCAAGCTCCCTTTGCTCCAATCTTGTCCTGCACCAGACACGCAGTGGATGGAAAAAACATGTCTGGCGTAACAGTGCAAACAATGATCGCCTCCACTTCCGTTGCGTCAATGCCGCGCCGCGCAAGGCAAATCTTCGCTGCCTCAATAGCCATGTCGCTAGTGGCGATTTCAGGACCGGCGATATGCCGCTCCCGTATGCCAGTGCGATCCACAATCCAGGCATCGTTGGTTTCAACGAGTTTTTCTAAATCCTGATTGGTTAAAATCTTCGGGGGAACCCAACAGCCAACAGAGCTAATTTTTGCGCTTACCAATTGATCCTCATGGAGTGTGTAACGAAACCGTCTTCCTATGTTACATTCGTGGGAAATGCATGTACAGACTGAAGTCTACCATCAGGTGTTCCGGACCATTCGTCCGCGCACGCCAATGCCAGAGGTTTCAGTTGAATACTGCAAATTTGCCAACGCCAACAGCTTCATAAAAATGTCCGACGGAAAGTTGGAAGTGCGCATCACTGACATGTTGGAAGGCGCTCCCTGGCCGATCCTCGAAGCACTGGCGCACATTCTTTTGTCAAAACTATTTCGGCTCCAAGTCCCGAGACTCTATACCAGCCGCTACCGTTCTTACTTCAATCGTAGTGAAATGAGCCGTACCCTGCACCTGGTGCGCCAACAACGCGGTCGCAAGCATGTTTCCGGACCCCAAGGCGAATTTTACAACCTCATGGAAATCTTTGAATCCATCAACCAACGATTCTTCAATGGCCTGATGGCTAGGCCGGAATTAGGCTGGAGTCTGCGCGTATCGCGCACTATCCTGGGGCATTTCGATCCTTCGCACAATGCCATCATCATCAGCCGAATTTTTGATCGCGCGGAAATCCCTCTGCTGGCTTTGGAATACGTGATGTACCATGAAATGTTGCATCTACGTTTTCCCATTGAAAGCCGTGGTGCCCGCAGATGTATCCACACTCCAGAATTCAAGGCTGAAGAAAAAACGTTTCCAGAATTCAAGAAAGCTAAGGAATTGTTGAAGGCACTTTGATACTGGTACTTTTCATACTGGAACAGAAACAAGGTTTCGATTTAAGATAGAGGTAGAGGATTTCCATTTTGTTTAAGCAACTCCGAGTAGTGTTCAGCCTAATTCTGCTTGTGACATTAGGTGTCCAGGCAGCCACGCCAGAAGTAAAGGTATACAAAACCAGCACCTGTGGATGCTGTGGGAAATGGGTGGAACACTTGCGCGCGAATGGGTTCACTGTGACAGTAACCGACGTACCCAGCACTGCTGAATACCGCGTGAAATATGGTGTGCCAGAGAAATTAGCATCCTGCCATACAGGTGTTGTGAATGGTTATGCACTTGAAGGTCACGTGCCTGCTCGTGAGATCAAGAAGTTGTTGGAATCAAATTCCAAAGCCAAGGGACTTGCTGTTCCTGGTATGCCTGCCGGATCACCCGGTATGGAAATGGGTCGCGCCGACGCCTACGAAGTGCTGCTATTCGAAGCCGACGGCAAGACGACAGTGTACGGCAAGTACGAAGCCAAATAAGCACTTTAATTCGGGGACGTGCACTCCATTCACTAATTTCCAGCACCGCCTTTCGCTAGGGCTTTAGGCTTTCGACCTCTCTTTTGCAGACTTAGAAATCGTCCTGTCGACCGTTCCACCTGAGCGACGAAGTCGTCACTACCTACCGGTCGACCGCGCAACGTCGATTCCCTCAAACGCTGTTCAAATGCGGCGTCCCTGAGCCCCAACTGCAGCACCTCTCGCCACTCTTTAAGTGTGTAACGCCTCGTCCAATCCGAATAGTCCAACTCCACAATACTCTGACATCCAGCGGTTAAATGCGCCTCTGCGCTGGACCACTTCCAATCCCAAGCCTTCTTAACCAAACCAGCTCGACAAGGGTTTCGCTCGACGTAACAGAGGGCTCTCCAAAGGTGGAGACCATCCAATAAACAGGAATAAAATCGACCTTGCCAAAGCTGTCCAGTCGTGCCCCGTTGCAGATGAATCCATCGCGAGTAATCCAGGTTTGTGCGACCAAATGCTTTTTCCAGGGAATCGACTCGACCCGGAATGCAGACCACATGATAATGGTTCGACATCAGGCAATAGCCAAGCACGCGCACTTCGAAGCGGCGGCAATTGCGTTGAAATATACCAAGGAACATACTACGATCTGTGTCGTTGACAAACACATCTTCTTGGTGATTTCCGCGCTGAACGACGTGAACGGGGAAATCGGGTAGAACCACTCGAGCGATACGTGCCATTACAGATACAGTGAGAATTTTCCGGAAAAACTCTCAAATAAAAATTAGTGAATGGAGTGCACGTCCCCGATATTTAGGGGTTCACTCTATGCACTCCATTCACTAATTACCAGCACCGCCCTTCGACAGGGCTTTAAGCTTTCCCACCACCCCCGACTTCCAACCCCTTCCACTTAACCGGTGTTATGGATAATAACCCCCGTAAAATGTGGTTTCCTTCATAACCTGCTTCCCCTCTTCCGCTACACTAAAAAGAACCCTTCTTCATGTGGATCGTACGTCTTGCCCTGAATCGTCCTTATACCTTCGTTGTCATGTCGGTCCTAATTGGTGTGCTTGGAATGCTCGCCGCACTCCAAATGCCCGTCGATATCTTCCCTGAAATTGACATCCCGGTGGTCAACGTTATTTGGAGCTATGCGGGTATTTCTGCCGACGAAATGGCCAAGCGCATTACCACCAGTTTTGAACGCGGCCTCACCACCACAGTCAACGACATTGAGCATATTGAATCGCAGTCCATTCAAGGTGCCAGTGTGATCCGCGTCTATTTCCATCCAGGCGCAAAAGTGGAAATGGCCATTGCTCAGATCAGCGCGCTGGCCGGCGGCGTGATTCGTGTTCTGCCTCCAGGCATCACTCCACCCGCGATTCTTAAATACAACGCGGCTACGGTTCCAGTATTGCAACTGGCGTTGAGCAGTCGAACCTTGAGTGAGCAGCAGCTTTACGACTATAGTCAGAACTTTATCCGCACACAGTTGGCAACCGTTCAAGGCGCTTCCATGCCCACTCCGTATGGCGGCCGGGTGCGTCAGATCATGGTCGATTTGGATCCTGAAACTATGCAAGCTCGTGGAGTTTCCGGGGCAGATTTAAGTGCAGCGATGAATGCACAAAATCTGATTGTGCCCGCAGGTACCGCGAAGATCAACGAACGGGAATATAACATCAGGCTGAACTCCAGTCCTGAAGCTGTAGAAGACTTCGGCAACTTGCCTGTAAAGATGTCTGGCAATGCCCTGGTTCGCTTCAAAGACGTGGCCAATGTTCGCGATGGCTACGCAGTGCAGACCAACATTGTGCGGCACGATGGCAGCCGTGGTGCTTTGTTGACAGTACTCAAAAGCGGTAAAGCGTCCACGCTGGACATTATTGAAAGTATCAAATTGCAACTGGTGAAAGTACTCCAAGGCTTGCCGCCAGAATTGCACGTGGAAAAATTGTTTGATCAATCTATCTTCGTGCGCGCTGCCATCACTAACGTTTTGCATGAAGCAGGTGTGGCTGCGGTGCTCACAGCTTTGATGATTCTGCTGTTCCTGGGAAGTTGGCGCAGCATGCTGATGGTTTGCATTTCCATTCCACTTTCTATTTTGACTTCGCTCTTCGTCCTCTATCTTTGTGGCGAAACAATCAACACCATGACACTAGGCGGACTTGCGCTGGCCGTTGGTGTCTTAGTGGACGACGCCACTGTGGAATTGGAAAATATTCATCGTAACCTTGGCCAACGGAAGCCCATTCTGCAAGCTATTTTGGATGGCGCTCAACAAATTGCTGTCCCCACTTTCGTATCCACACTGTCCATCTGCATCGTATTTATCACCGTCATCTTCCTCACCGGCACGGCGCGATATCTGTTCACTCCGCTCGCAATGGCCGTTGTGTTTGCTATGGCCGCATCCTATTTGCTTTCGCGAACCTTGGTCCCCACTATGGCCCGATACTTGTTACCCGCTGAATCCGAAAATTACGAAAAGCTGGAACAGGGTATTGAGATCAAGGGCGATCTGATTTGGACCATGCACCTTGCCTTCCACCATCAGTTTGAAAAGTTCCGAGCCGGGTACGCCAATTGGTTGGCCTGGGCTCTGCATCATCGAGTGGTCATCGCCGGAGGGTTCTTATTGTTCACTTTGGGCTCTGGTCTTTTATATCCGCTGATCGGGCAAGACTTTTTCCCCGACGTCGATGCCGGGTTGATGCGTCTGCATGTGCGAGCTGCTTCAGGTACCAGAGTGGAAGAAACTGAGCAGATTTTTGCGCGCGTGGAACGGACCATTCGGCAGGAGATTCCCGAAGAAGAATTGGCCACTATTCTTGACAACATCGGGCTGCCTGCATTGAGTTTCAATTTGGCATTTAGTGATTCGGCCACCATCAGTTCAGCCGATGGCGAAATTCTGATTGCCTTGAAGCCCGAACGGAAACGCAAAACACTGGATTACGTGGCCGCACTGCGCGAACGTTTGAATCGTGAATATCCCACGCTGGTTTTCTTTTTCCAACCTGCAGATATGACCAACCAGATTCTGAATTTTGGATTGCCAGCACCCATTGATATCCAGATTGGATCGCGGCAAGAGGTCAAGGGATATCAACTGGCAAAAGAAATTGAGCGGCGCATTTCGCACGTTGCCGGGGCAGTGGATGTGCATGTGCACCAAGTCATGGACGGGCCTGAAATCAAGGTGAACGTGAATCGCGAACGGGCGCAGCAGGTAGGCTTTACTCAGCGCGACGTCGCTAATAATCTGCTAATTTCCCTCAGTTCCACAACGCAAGTTTCTCCAGGCTTTTGGTTGAACCCAAAGAACGGCGTCAGCTATCTGGTGGCGTTGCAGACTCCGCAATCCAGCATTACTTCGGTCTCCGATATTTACCGCACGCCGATAACCAGCGCCACACCCGGAGCCAGCATGCAGATCCTTGGTAACCTGGCCCATTTTGAACGATCAAAATCCGTGGTCAATGTGAGCCACTACAACGTCCAGCCTGTGTTTGATGTCTATGCCAACGTGCAGGATCGTGACCTGGGTGCGGTGGCAACAGACATACGGAAGATTGTCGAAGAGTTTCAGGCCAAGCTGCCGCCAGCCATGACTCTTTCCATTCGTGGACAAGTGGAAACCATGCGCACATCTTTTTCTCGTCTGGCATTTGGATTGTTGTTTGCCATCTTACTGGTCTACTTGTTGATGGTGGTGAACTTCCAATCCTGGCTGGATCCATTCATCATCCTGATGGCCTTGCCTGGCCTGTTTAGTGGTATTTTGTGGATTTTGTTTGTAACTCAAACTTCAATTTCTGTACCTTCTCTGATGGGCGCAATCATGAGCATTGGCGTGGCCACGGCCAACAGTATTTTACTGGTGACCTTCGCCAACGATCAGCGACGCACTGGTCAGGACGCTGCTGCAGCAGCTTTGTCAGCGGGCTACATCCGGCTGCGCCCTGTGATTATGACCGCACTGGCAATGATCATCGGCATGTTGCCCATTTCGTTGGGCATGGGTGAAGGTGGCGAACAGAACGCTCCACTGGGTCGCGCAGTGATTGGTGGTCTGGTGATGGCCACATTCGCTACCTTGTTTTTCGTTCCGGTAATGTATAGCCTGCTTCGTCGCAAGCCGCCAATGGAAGAGTTAGTTCTTCCCGAAGCTGGGGAACATTCATAATGGATAACGCTGAAAAATTACTGTCTCAACCACGTACTTCCAAACGACATTTCGTTATGTTGTTGATCGTCGCCCTGCTCTTTGGCGGGTTGTTCTACACTGGCTACCAGCCGTGGAAAGATCGTCAGAACCGCTTGCTTGCCTCCACCACTAAGCCTGTTGAAATTGTTGTCAGCACGGTGAAAGCAGTGCGTGCACCGGCCACTTCGGAACTGGTGTTCACTGGGGCATTAAGCGCCGCCCTTGAATCCACAATTTATGCGCGAGCTGAAGGGTACATCAAGCAGCGCATGGTTGATTTGGGAGATCGCGTTAAGACTGGCCAGTTACTTGCAGAAATTGATTCACCGGAACTGGATGAACAACTGCGCCAATCACGATATCGTTACGATCAGTTCAAAGCGCAGAGCGGCGCAACCATGGCCGCACTGCGCCTGGCCCAAGCCAATTTGAACTTAGGACAAGTACAGTATGACCGCACTGAAATGCTGGTTAAAGAAGGAATTGTTTCTAAGTCTGAGTTGGATGAAAAGCGGGCCACGCGTGATGTCCGTTCTGCCGAGACAGCCGCCGCACAGGCCAATGTGGAAGCTGCCGAAGAAGGCAAGCGAGCTGTGAATTCGGAAATTGAACGGTTCCTGCGACTAACTGCTTTTAAGCGTGTAGTGGCTCCCTTTGACGGCGTGATCACCGCGCGAAATTGCGAGGTAGGAAACTTGATCACAGCCGCAGCATTGGCTGCCGGACGCGATTTGTTCCGCTTGGCCGATGCCCGCGAAATGATTTTTAATGTAAGCGTGCCACAGAACGATAGCGCCGCCATGCGCCAGGGAACCCAAGCTTTCTTAACCTTGCCTGAGTTTCCAGGTAAGACATGGCCCGGTCGTATTTTGTTCACCGCCCGCGCGTTGGATCAGGGCAGCCGCACCATGCTGACGCAGGTTCACATTCAGAATCATGATGGCGTTTTGCTGCCGGGCATGTTTGGCGAAGTCCACATGCACGCCACCCGAACCAGCATCCCTGTGCTGATTCCCGGCGATACGCCGGTGGTCCGCTCCGAAGGAACCTTTGTGGCCACGTTGGATAAATCGAATGTGGTTCGTTTCAAAAAATTAATTGTCGGTCGTGACTTAGGTGGCCAAATTGAAATTCTTGGCGGCCTTGAAGGTGGCGAACGATTGGTAGTGAATCCGAGTGATGAAATTCAAGAGGGAGTGAAAGTAACTCCCTCTGCTGAAAAGTCACTCGGCAAGTAATTCATTTCATCAACATTGTAAAGATTTGTAACTACGCCCGGAAAATCATAATTCTTGTAACCCAAATCAGGTTTGAGCCGCTAAACTGAGTAGCACTGGGATTGCGGAATTTGAATTTCGCCCCCCGATGGAAAAAATCCAGTGCGTTGAGGAATATCAATGAAACTTTTCACTAACATTTTTATGTGCTTGGCTTTACTTGCTGGCACGGCATTCGCCGGTTCGATTGACGGCAAGTGGGTATCGGAACGTAAGATGGAACGCGATGGCCAATCGATGACCATCACGCAAACCTTTGACCTGAAATCAGACGGCGATAAGCTGATGGGAACCATCGTCATGGCGATGGGCGATCAGGATCCGCGTAAGTCGGAAATCAAAGATGGCAAGATGGATGGCGATAAGTTCTCCTTCTCCGCAGTTATGTCCACGCCCAATGGCGAAATGAAAACCACTTACAGCGGTAAGATTGATGGCGGCATGTTGAAAGGCGAAAGCATGCGCGAAGGCGGCCAAGGCCGTCCGTTTGAAGCTAAGAAGAAGTAAGTTCACCTATGGACTCCTGATTGTGAGAAAATCGCATTTCTTACAATCAGGAGATTTCCAATGCCCACCCGCCGCCAATTTATTTCCACTGCTGCCTTACCCTTCCTTCTTCCTTTTCACAAATTAACTGCCGCTGAAAGAAAACGTTTCACCATTCGTGATGTTCAAACTATGGTCCTGAAAGGCCAGCGGACATACGTTTTGGTGAAGATTGTTTCCAATGAAGGCACCTATGGAATCGGCGAAGCTTACGGAACTCCAGGCATTGGCGTTAAAGAGCAGATTCACGATATCAAGCCATTCTTGATTGGTAAAGATCCGCTGCAGATTGACACGCTTTACACCATGCTCGGCGATCATACAGCCAACTTGAGCGGCACTCGTACCGACGGTTCCGCGCATAACTTTATGCGGGCGGCCAGTGGAATTGAAATGGCTCTGTGGGATCTGGCCGGTAAGTTATTGGGGCAACCAGTAACTACTTTGTTAGGCGGCAAGTTTCGCGATAAAGTTCGAGTGTATGATCATGCCGCACCTTCAAACATGCTGGATAAAGCCAGTTGTCGGGATTGGGCGGCCAAAGCCAAAGCGGACGCCAGCGGATTCACTGGTCACAAATTCGGATTCCCACACACCACTACAGCTACCGACAAAGCTCGCGATAAAAGTAATCGCGTACTAACCAACAAAGAGCTGATGCAAGTGCGCCAAGGTTTTGAAAACTGTCGCGAAGCACTTGGTTTCGATCACGATATTATGGTGCATTGCCATTGGGAATATGACCTTCGCACCTCCATTCAAATCGCTGAAGCTGTGGAAGCAATCAAGCCCATGTGGTTGGAAGATCCGCTGTCAGTAGAGTATTCCGATTCGTGGAAACGCCTTGTGGCATCTTCGCGCGTGCCCATTTGCACGGGAGAAAATCTGGCGCGTCGCCAAGGCTTCAAAGACTTCATCATCAATCAGGGCTGCGATATTCTGCATCCCGACCTTCGCAATTCCGGTGGGTTTCTGGAAACCAAACGCATTGCCGATATGGCCGATGTCTGGGGGCTTCCCATGGCCAATCACAACACCGGCAGCCAGCTCAATACCTACGCAACCTGTCAATGGGCAGCATCAATTCGCGACTACATGGCTTGCGAAACCATCACCGGGCAAGGCGGCTGGATGGATCAACTACTGTTACTCGATGGCCCTTACATCGCCGATGGATTCATCAACGTCAATGATAAGCCCGGTCTGGGAACAGACATCAATCCAGATGTGGCCAAGGCTCATTTAGCAGATGGCGAAAAGTGGTGGGGCTAACTTCTGAATGCCAGCGTTGGTGAAGTATTTGTAATAGATCGAAGTTGACAGAATGATACGATAAGCAGAAATACACTGTTGCAGAAAGTGGGCTTGACGTTCAAGTCCGCTTAACGAATCATTCAAACTTAGGAGGCCTCACCGAGTGCCAAGCTTGGTCACCGCCCAAGACGGGGATTGTTTGTGCGTCATCGCCATTTCTTCTGGCTTTCTCAATTGTCAACCGCTGCGGGGTGATCCAGCCAATAGTGGTTTGCTGAACCGCGACCTGGTTGCCGGTGACATTGTTACCGTTCCCGATATTGACCCTGGAGGCGCTAGTGGCGCGACGGATCTGCGGCATGTATTTGTTCGTCGAAATGCACCGCCGGTAAGTATCCGAATGACTCACGGTTCGCCAAATCTACCCTATCTCAAAGATCTGGATGTTCCCGTGCTCCACATCAGCAATCATCAAACAACAAGAGGTGGTTTGGAAGATGCCGGGGTTTTCCCCAACAGTTTCGGATTCAATCCGTTAGGCCATGACGATCCAGATACTTTCAAAGTAGAGGTTGTTGATCCGCAAGCTGCGTCACCCGTGATCGTCAAACTGGAAGCCTTGCGCCGTGTACTTTTACCCAACGGCACCTTTGGACACGACGTGTTTCCCGCTGCCGAACAAGCACGGCGAAGTCTTGATCCGCTGGAGTGCAAAATTGTGACTAGTGGCGTTGCATTCCGCTGCCGATATTTGCGCTTGGTCACTGACGATACCGACAAAGCCGCGTTGCCCACCCAGACGCTACTGGCCACAGATATGACCGACGAAGGCGATCCGTTGGTGGAAATTCTGGAACAGGCAGTGCGCGCAACTTACAGCCTGCAAAAATGTCCGGTCAACTTATGTAAGGTATCTAAGACAGTCCGCATTGGCGATACGGCAGGTCCGCGAAAGGCCAGAACAGCATTGCGCATGGCGGTGCATATTCTGACCACGGCGCCCGGTGCAGCGCCCGTAGTTACCATTGCTCAAGCCGACCGGCGAATCAATCGCTGGGTGCGCCGTGTTTATGCGCAAGCAGGCATCGTACCGCGCCGGGCTCAGCCTACGCGAATCGTAGACCCGCAAAATAATCTGGTAGCAATCGGGGAACCGCATGGTGTAACCGCGAACGGTGGAGGCCAGATGGGCTTCCGCATCACTTCACCTGGCAACCCCACACAAGTGATTGGGCCAATTGTAACAGTGAAAAATGCCAAGCCCGCTGATACGGCGGCTGCCCTTGCAGCATTGGTTTTGCCTCCGTATATTGCAACAGTCACCGTCAATCCAGCAGGGTTCAATGATCTGGTTGGGAACAGAAGCGCCGATATTGTTGTGACCGTTCCTGGTGGCCTGGTTACCATTGATCAGGAAATTCAGCCCATTGGCGATACACGGCAGGTTCTTTCCGTTGGTCGGCCAAGCGTCGCCAGTCTCGCAGGATTCACTAACGACTTTCTCATCGGGTCCAGTCAACAGCGGGCTCTTCTGAAAACATACGATACAGGCGAAGACCGCGTGGATATTTTTGTTGTTCAGACCATTGCTGCCGGTGATCGTGGGCAGGCAATGATGCACGGAGGAAGTATTGACCCTCAACGTCCGGCAATCGCGCCAGTGCGGTTTTCAGTATTCGTGATAGCGTCGGCCATGGATGGGACCGATGGCAATTTCGTAACGCTTCCGCATGAGATGCTGCATGTAGCCGAAGATCTTATTCACGCCACTGGCGCTCGTTTGGCTCAGCAAGTGATGCGCAACGGTACAAGTGCAACTGTTTCTGAACCGGCATCCAAACGGATTAAAGAGCGGCCGCAGCAATTCGATAGTCCAGCAGGTTTACATCGCCAAATTGATCGCGTTCATGACAAGGGAAAGGGCCTGCTTGAGCCATTTTGATGAGCACCAAAGTGAACCTGAATCTCATACTGGCGGCACTAATATTGATTGGACCGCCCTGCTTAAGTGGGCAACAGAGGAAGAAGATGAACACTGACACAGGAATCCTACAACTTGAAAGCTACATCTTGCAGCCGGACGCGTTCCATGGTGACGCCATCCCAAAGCGGCTGAAACCCGATGTAATAGGCCGCTTTGTCATGGATCGTGTGGGGCGGGATACGCGTATTAAGTCGCTTCTCCGCGTAGAAAAAGTGGTGACCTTTTACGATCTCCATGAAGTATGCGGTCACTTATCAAGCTTGCTTCCAGCCAATCCAACACCGACTGACGTCGCCAAATCAGCCGTCATTGGTCGAACCATCGCAGCAGTCTGCACCCCGGCTGAAGTCGCCAAGCTTGCTGGCTATTCTCATTTGTTGATTGCCAATGCTCAGACTTCTTCTGACATTGTTGAACTACTGGAATTGCAGGACAGGCTTGGGCCCGGCGCGGATTCACGCACACTGGAAGTACGCATTGGCCAATTGCGAGCCGCCGCTGCTGCACAAGCAGACAGCAACTATCAGGCCCGCCAGGAGGCTTATAGTTTAGATGAGATGCGGTCATTGCGTCTGGACCGCGTGCGTCGTGCCAATGATACAAAAGCGCAGCTACTGGCTATCGCAGATCGTAAGAAGCGAATCGGTGAGGAGATCAAAATCTATCTCACTTTGGAATATGGGTACCTGGAATATTTGACTCCCTGGTCGGCCATTCGCCTTCGTCATGAGACGTGGGGCAACAGTCCTGCTGATCAACTAGTGCGGGTGGAAGATGCAGGCAGGCGCACCGAAATGGCAAGTATGTTTCGAACCGTTGAGTCAAACCTTGGTCGATTGCCAGACGTTGATCCTGAAAATATTCCTTCACTCCGCGTGAGGTGCTTGCGAGCCGTAGAGTATTTCGGTGGTGCCTTGACGAATGAAGAACGAGGTTGGATCACCCAGAATGCTGGACGACAGGTAGATGTTCTCTCCAATGATTAAAGGAAGTTTCTGAACCATGATTGTCCGTCAAGAGCAGTTGAACACATTGTCTGAATCCGCCACCTCCGATTTCGAAAATCGCGTGGTTGCGCATCTCAGCAAATGCTTCCCCGCTGAATCGGAAGTATTGCAGGAACAAGGTGTGCGAGAAATCATTCAATATGGCATGGAAAGGGCTGCCAGCTACGACGTGAGTGCCGAGCGCGACGTGTGCAAATACATTGACGTCATGATGGTGTTTGGACGCGATTTCGACAAAGATGAAGATCTCCCGTGGGCATCGCGAATCCTCAATGACAAAGTATTGAATAATCCAACGGCACGAATTGACCGCCTGTTTACGGTTGCCAAAGAACACGGGGAAACCACCTCTTGAAGGGTCAAGATTTAAGGGACGCGCATCATCATGCCATCGAAATTGACTAAAGCCGAACAAGACACAGACGCATCGTTTCAGCACCAGGATGTTGGCAGCGCCGTGCAACCTTGCTCTGTAAATCTACCGCCAAAGATAGCTTCGAAAGACAAGAAGCATTGGGTTGAAATCGCCATGGTCGATGAGGAAGGCAATCCAGCAGCAGGGCAATCGTATGAAATCACACTCCCCGATGGAAGTATTGTCACCGGCAGTTTAGACGGCAATGGAGCTGCCAGAATTCAAGGGATTGATCCAGGCAATTGCAAGATTCGGTTCCCCAGTCTGGATAAGACCTCCTGGAACCGCCGCTAACAGCTGCCAAAAGTTATTCGGCCTTCTTGCAAACATACAATCGCGCAGAACGTCCGGGCATCTGTTCAATCACCAAACCACTCTGCTTGCCAAGACTTTTCCCGGTCCAGAAATCGGTGACCGCGCAGATATAGGGCAGCTTCAATCGTATGCGCTTGGGCTCGTCTTCCCAGTTGAAAAGGCTGGCGAACAACCCTCCCTTAAATTCTGAATAGCCCACTTCCAGCGATTGGTCTGCAAACTTAGCGGACACAGCAGTGGGAGGCAACATCTTCTTCAGCATCACCGCACGATCTTCCGGAATCAACGTTAGATCATCTCCGCTCAGCATCATCCCACCACTGGCAAAAGCCGCCGTGGCATGAAACTGAAATTCATTTTCAGGCAATGTTCCTGCCAGAACAATCGCATCGGGATCGTTCCACCACAGCGTACCGTTTTGCCAATTACGGCCCAAGTTTTCACGAGCCACTTTGCGGATGGTGGTCCACTTGCGATTGATATCACTCGAACTGCGGGAGCCGTGAATCAGTCCGAAGGACGGCCAAATAGGATGATTGCATCCTAGAAGAAAACTATCACCAGCACCCTTCAAAATAGCCTGCATGCCGCGACGATAAGCTTCAATTCGCGTTGCTTTGGCATCGTAAAAATGACCCCCATGCATCGCTCCCCAAAAGTTGGCATCCAGCTTGAAGTAGGTGCAGCCCCACTCCTGCCGCATGGTACGAAAAACAGTTTCAAGATGTTTTTGAACTGCCGGGTTAGTTCCATCCAACGCATACCAGGGTCCACGACGCCAACCTGCAAACGTAACTTTATCCGCCCGCAGCGGCTTGCCATCACTATCGCGAATGAACCAATCAGGATGCTGTTTGAACACTTCTGATTCAGCTTCTGCTATGAATGGCGCTACCCAGATTGCCGGTTGAAATCCACGCGTGCGGATTTCCTTAAGCACGAATTTCAAATCGCCACCAAAGGCTTGTCCCGCACCAAGCCAATCACCCATCGCTGATTGATAGCCATCGTCCAACTGCACGTATTTCAGTTGTGGAAACTCTTTGGCGATGGTGTCCAGATTATCCAAAACGTTCTTCGCAGTTACTCCTGGTCCGAAGCAATACCAGGAACACCAACCGCTGGGCGGGCTTGGAGTCTTCAACGGCGGATGATTTTCCGCAATGCGTTCGGCAAGAATTTGCAGCAGTTCGCTTCGAA
>JAYWBH010000393.1:0-5237 GCA_043781815.1 Bryobacterales bacterium
GACTCATTCAACCTAACATCCAACTCCGGAACACTCGGTCAAAACCGGACATTCTTACTTTGCTGGGATTAGGACATTTCTACTTTGCCTTGACAGGCACAGAGGGGGTGTGGGGACATTGGGAAGCGCGGTTTATTCAAGGGCAATGATTTCGTTCTGAGGGACTTCCAGCGCGCGTGCTAGGACTCACCAGCTTCCAACAAGCTCTCCAATTCAGGAAGGGAGGATAGGTCTTTTTCGCGTCCCGTGGCTCGTTTTGATTTAATTAATGCTGGAAGATCAAGGGTCGTGATTTCTCGTCCAAACACCTGCACAATGGTGGAGTGCCGTTTCACATCTTCGAACGCGCCAATACCTGCGACTTCTGCAAGAAGGTCGATTTCACCGATATCTGTCTGAAGAGTAAGAATCGTGGCGTTGCGAAGCATTCCTATGTCCCAAATGAAAGGAAGTCCAGCCGGAAATCCTCTTGGCCTTGGGTGGAAAGGGGCGAGCGCTTCGATCAACTTAATTAAGTTTGCGGAAGCCAACGAGAAGCAAACATCCAAATCATATGTTACACGCGCGCTGCCGTGAAATGTAGCTGAAAGACCACCGATGACGACAAAATCGACGCCTGAATCGCACAGAGTTTGGATTGCTTTTTCAAATTGCATTTGTTGTTAACGCCTGCGGGCGATTCCGCGAACCTGATTGAGCGCCGTGGTTGCATGTTCCAATTTCCGTGCTCTTTCGTCAGGAGTGAGTCGCAACTGCTCGATAAGAAGCGTCAAATCGATGCCATATCGTTGCGCTGCTTCGATCCGACTTCCTTGAGCGGGATGCAGCAGGCGAAGTTCGGCACGCGTTAACTCTTCCTGTGTGAGAGCTCGAAGCATAGGCACAATCCAATTTTAGCGCCAATGCGGGATGGGCTATACATCAAGCGGCGGATTCGATATAACTTGATCTATGGCAGACACCATTCCATCACGGCGCAAGTTCATTCAGGGCGGTGCGCGCGCCCTTTCTGTGGCAGCACTTGCTAACGAAGTTCTGGCGCAAACTTCAGTTGCATCGGCAACCGGACTTCCTACGCGACTGTTAGGTAGAACAGGACAGCGCGTTTCCATATTGGCCCTGGGCGGCTGGCACATTGGATCGGTGAAAGATGAATCGGAAGCCATCCGCATTATGCACGCCGCGGTGGATGAAGGGCTAACGTTCTTTGATAACGCCTGGGATTATCACGACGGCCATTCCGAAGAAGTTATGGGGAAGGCGCTCAACGGCGGTCATCGGCAGAAGGTGTTTCTGATGACCAAGAACTGTGAGCGTGATTATGCCGGTTCCATGAAGAATCTGGACGATTCGTTACGTCGGCTACAGACTGACCATTTAGATTTGTGGCAATTTCATGAAATGGTTTACGACAACGATCCCGACTGGGTCTTTGAAAAAGGCGGATTAAAGGCGGCACTGGAAGCGAAGAAAGCGGGCAAGGTACGGTTCATTGGGTTCACTGGTCATAAGGATCCGCGGATTCATTTGAAGATGTTGGCCAAGCCTTACGATTGGGATTCAGCACAGATGCCCATCAACCTGCTGGATCATTTTTACCGCAGCTTTCAGCAGGAAGTGGTTCCGGTTTGTTTGAAGAAAAACGTTGGGGTAATCGGTATGAAAGGCCTTGCTGGCGGAGGCACGGAGGGTCGGTTAATTGAAAAGCTGGGCATGACCGCGGAAGAATGCTACCGCTACTCACTCAGCCTGCCAGTGAGTGCCCAAGTGGTGGGGATTACGACTATGGATCAATTGAAAGCCGATATCGCCATGGCTCGTAACTTCAAGCCAATGCCGCTGGCTGAAAGGGCAACTTTGTTGAGCAAGGTACGCGAGCAGGCCACGGACGGTCGGCATGAGTTATTCAAGTCATCCAAATTCTATGACGGCCCACATCATAGAAAGCAACATGGGTTCGATACTGCGATTAGCTGAACAAGTTCCACTAATTTCCGGATTCTATCCGCAGATGACGCAAATGCACGCAGATAAAACCCAAACGCAATCGTTAGATGTTTGGTGTTATCTGCGCTTATCTGCGTCATCTGCGGATAAATCCCTCAGGGATCTTGTGGAGAGACCCTTTCTGACGCACATTGCAGTAACATAATGCGGCTACCCCACTATGGCGGTAGTTAGTCTATTATGGGGGGATTCAGTATCCGCAAGTTAGAAGATTCTTACACTTAGTTATACAATTGTAATCTCTTTCTAAACAGAGAAACTAATTTAATTTGTTGGTTTTCCCAATCGTTCGTCGCCACTTGCAAAGACCTAAGGTTGATGCACTTAGCTGGCATACGTCCTCGTAAATTTACAGACGTAAGCACTGGCACTCTTACTCTGAGGGTACTTACCTGATTGAACTAAAAGTACTCCTATGTTTATACTGACTTCACTGATTCTCTTGACGGATAACTTACACATGAAGTTAGCTAAATATACCAAACAACTTTCCATTGGACTCTTAGCCGTTGCTGCTAATCTGATCCTTCCATTGCAAGCCTGGTCACAAAGTGGCACCGGACTTAAAGGCGATTATTTTGCCAACACGGCCCTTACTGGACCAGTGGCACTTACTCGCACTGATCCGACAATCAATTTCATTTGGGGTGCAGCCGGGCCTGCGGCTACTCTC
This sequence comes from Bryobacterales bacterium, assembly GCA_043781815.1. Classification (GTDB taxonomy): domain Bacteria; phylum Acidobacteriota; class Terriglobia; order Bryobacterales; family Bryobacteraceae; genus JANXSF01. The sequence goes on from JAYWBH010000393.1 coordinate 2,681, forward strand.
CCTGCGGATCGTTATTCCGCCAGATGGACGGGGCAAGTGGAAGCCCCAACAACCGGGACTTACACGTTTGTAACTCGCTCAGATGACGGCGTCCGCTTGTGGATAAATGGGAAGTTACTCATCAACAATTGGCGCGACCATGGCCCTACTTACGATCAGAGTGTCCCGGTGAACCTTACTGCTGGACAACGATACAGCATTCAATTGGAATATTACGAAGATAACGGTGGGGCGGTCATGCAGTTGTTCTGGTCGTATCCGAACCAGGTGGAACAAGTCATTCCGCAACAGCGACTTTATCTGGCACCCATTACGCTGCAACCTGCTCCAGCGACTACTTCGCGAGTGATGGTGAGCGACTTGAATTGGCTGAGTGAAACGAATGGTTGGGGCCCGGCGGAACGCGACCGCTCCAACGGGGAACAAGGAAGTCACGATGGAAAACCCATCACCATAGGCGGGCGGCGATATGTTGACGGAATTGGGGTGCACGCTGTTTCGGAAATCCGCATTGCGTTGAATGATCGCTACGACGTGTTCAAATCCATCATCGGCATTGATGACGAAGTAGGGAACCTTGGCAGTGTGGTTTTTGAAGTCTGGCTGGATGGCAAGCGAGCTTATCAAAGCCCGGTGATGAAGGGCACCATGCCCGGTTTGGCGATTGAAGTACCAGTGGAAAATGCCAATGAAATGAAGCTTGTAGTAACCAGTGCTGGCGACGGCATTAGTTCCGACCATGCCGATTGGGCAGACGCGCGACTGGAAGGAATTGAGCAGGTGAAATACCTAAGTGACCTCAATTGGGTGAGTGCCACCAATGGTCGCGGCGCAGTGGAAAAGGATCACCCAAGTGGTGGGAGGGGGTTCATCAAGTTAGATGGTGCCACTTATCGCAAAGGGTTGGGGACTTACTCCACAGCGGAAATAAAATACAATCTTGACAAGAAGTTCGACCTGTTTAGTTCCACCCTGGGCATTGACGATTTAGCCAATGGCGGCGGGTCGGTGATCTTTGAAGTGTGGGCTGATGGTACGCGTCTGTATCAATCGCCCATCGTCAAAAGCATTACGCCCGTGCAGCATCTGGACGTTTCCGTCAAGGATCGGATGACTTTGACCCTCAAGGTTTTGGACGCAGGCGACGGATCCACGGGCGACCTGGCCGATTGGGCCGACGCGCAATTGTTGCCCTTGGGCAGTGATGGCCCTCCAGCACCTGGAAATCTGAAAGCGACGGCTGGCAATGCACAGGTGGCACTCACCTGGGTGAGTTCCATTGGTGCCACAGGTTACAACGTTTATCGTGGCACAACAGCCGGCGGACAAGCTTCTGCTCCCATTGCTTCCAATGTTACTGGCACTAGTTACTTGAATACGGGGCTGACGAATGGGACCACTTACTTCTACAAACTACGTGCAGTAAGCGCCACTGGTATGGGTCCGTATTCGAATGAAGCGGCTGCCAAACCGGAACCACCACTTCCGAATCCACCGGGCACAGCGGCGGCAAACTTCACAGCGACTGCGGGGAATGCCAAGGTCACCCTGGGATGGACTGCAGTTACCGGTGCCACCGGATATCGCATCTTCCGGGCAACTACGACCAACGGGCAGACAACCACGCCACTTGTGACCGTGACGACCACCGATCATATGGATTTGAATCTGACCAATGGGACGACTTACTTCTATAAGATTGCTGCCTTCAACGCTGGCGGCGCCGGACCAATGTCGCCTGAAGCAAGTGCAACTCCGCGCAGTTTGCCAACGGCACCTGCCAATCTAAAAGCTGCTCCAGGCAACACGCAAGTATCTCTATCGTGGGATTTGGTAACAGGGGCCACCAGTTATCAGGTATTCCGCGCAACAACATCCAACGGACAGACCGCTGTACCGGTGACCACGGTAACCACCAATAGCTATCTGAATACGGGACTTACAAACGGTACGCAATATTTCTACAAAGTGGCCGCAGTGAATGGGTCGGGTGCAGGGCCTTTATCGAACCAGGCAATGGCCACGCCCATTGCGTTACCAACTGCACCAACGAATGTAACGGTGCTGCCGGGCAATGCGCAACTGGCATTGTCTTGGACCGTAGTAAGTGGAGCAACCAGTTATCAGGTATTCCGAGGTACAACATCGAACGGGGAACTGGCAGCGGCTGTAACCACCGTCACAACGGCAACCTTCCTCAACACCGGTTTGACCAATGGAACCACTTACTTCTATAAGATCGCCGCCGTGAATGCTGCCGGGGCAGGGCCAATGTCTGCTGAAGCCAGTGGAACTCCGCAGGCTCAGCCAGCAGCTCCTATTGTTTCCGGTACGGCTGGAAATCAGCAGGTTACGCTTAGCTGGGCGGCAGTGCCTTCCGCTCTTACTTACAACGTATATCGTGGAACCACAACCAATGGCCAGGCATCCGTTGCAATCGCCACCAATCTGGCCAATCCGACGTTTTTGAACACTGGCCTGATTAACGGGACCACTTACTTCTATAAGGTCACCGCTGTGAATGCATCGGGAGAAAGTGCCCGCTCTGCCGAAGTGA
>JAYWBH010000394.1:0-5228 GCA_043781815.1 Bryobacterales bacterium
TGCCGATAATAGCTTCGACCTGATTGTGGCGTTTGAAGTGATTGAGCATTTGGCCGACTGGAAAAAGTTACTGGAAGAATCGCGTCGCTTGCTGGCTGCCGGCGGGCAGTTTGTAGTATCCACGCCGAACAAGTCTTACTATCAATCCACCCGCGTGGTTTCCGGTCCGAATCCTTATCACGAACATGAATTTGAGTTCGACGAATTTCGCGAGGCTTTGGCCGAATATTTTCCGCATACTACGTTGTTCTTCGAAAATCATTCTGATGGCATTGTGTTTCAAGCATTGGGTTCCACCGGGTCTGCTGAAGCGAATTTAAGAATGGAAGTCTCCGCACCAGACGCAGCCAAAGCCCACTTCTTTGTGGCCGTATGCGCCATGTCTCCTATGTTGGGGGCACCAACATTTGTCTACTTGCCCACTGCCGCCAATGTACTTCGCCAGCGCGAAGAACACATTCAAAAGCTGGAAGTGGAACTGACAAAGAAAGATGAATGGCTGTCCAAGGAAAAGCAGGCGCATCAGGAATTGAATCTGCTTCATACGGCCCTGGATGCTGAACTGAAAAAGCGCAATGCCTGGGGGCTGGAATTAGATAAGCAGTTGAAAGCTTCCTGGGAACAGTTGGAAGCGCAGAAGACGGCTCAAAAGCAGATGGTAGAAGGGTACGAAGCAGAATTGCGGCGCATTGAGGCGCAACTTGCCGACAAAATCGCTTGGGGCTTGGCAACGAAGGAGTCTTTGGAAAAGGAGTTGGATCAAGCCAATGGTGATTTGGGAAAGGCAGTGGAATTACTGCATACGAATGAGGCGCTAGTGGTAGAGCGCACCCAATGGGCGCAACAACTGGATTTAGAAATCGCTTCCTTACGCGAACTGCTGGCGGTTGCGGAACAGAGTAAGTGGGTCAAGTTAGGCCGTAAGTTCGGCTTCGGCCCGCATTTCAATTAAGACATGAAGACGCTACTTCGCCTTCTAATGGCGATCCCTGTGATTCTAGCCGCTCCGCTGCTGGCAGCAGTTGCGTGTCTCTGGCTGTTGATCTCAGACCTTATAAGTAAGTTATCGGACCGGCCCGCGTTGAAACCCGAAGTTCGCCCCAATACAGCGTCGGCCACAGTTGTCATCCCCAATTGGAATGGCCGCGACTTACTTGAAAAGTACATGCCGCCACTGCTTGCAGCGATGGCCGGTCACCCTGATAACGAAATTCTGGTGGTCGATAATGGCTCTGAAGATGACAGCGTTGCGTTTTTGCGGGAGCACTTTCCGCAAGTGAACGTAGTGCCTCTGCCACATAATTTGGGATTCGGCGGTGGTTCCAATATTGGTTTTGAAAAAGCCAAGAACGATATCGTGGTCCTGCTCAATAGCGACATGCGAGTCGACGCCGGATTTCTTCAACCATTACTCAACGGCTTCACCGATGAAAAAGTGTTTGCCGTCAGTTGTCAGATATTCTTCAGCGATCCGCAGAAGCTGCGTGAAGAAACCGGGCTGACCGAAGGCTGGTGGGATAACGGTCGGCTGTGGGTGGGGCATCGCATTGACGATAAGGTGAAGCAGTTGTTCCCCTGCTTTTATGGTGGTGGTGGTTCTTGCGCATTTGATCGCCGGAAGTTTTTGGAACTCGGTGCGTTTGACGAATTGCTGCGGCCGTTCTATTACGAAGATACCGACATTGGCTACATGGCTTGGAAGCGCGGTTGGAAGTGCTTGTATCAACCGGCTAGCATGGTTTTTCACGAGCATCGCGGAACCATCGGCAAGAAGTTTGAGCGAACCTATATCGAAAGTGTTGTGCGTAAAAACGCGTTACTGTGGGTCTGGAAAAACATTCATGATCCGCGCCGCTTGGTCGGGCATTTTCTGTTCGCAGCAGGCAATGCGATTCTCAGTGCCCTCTCCGGCAATCGGGAGCGAGGGCCGTTTCTGCGTGATTTGTGGAATGCTGCCAAACAATTACCAGGCACCGTGCGCAGTCGATCAAGAGCTCACAGTTTGGCCACTATCAGTGATGAGGAAGCGTTTCGGAGGCCCAGGGGCAGCCATTTTCGCGATACGTTCGTCGCGTTGCCCGCCAAGCCAGAACCGTTGAATGTTCTGTTTCTTTCGCCTTATCCAATTTGTCCGCCCATCCATGGCGGTGGCGTCTTTATGTATCAGACCATTCATGAATTGGTGAAGCATTGTCGATTGCATCTGGTTGCGCTGCTCGATGAAGATTGGCAGATTCATACCCATGAAGAGATGGACAAATTGTGTGCCTCAACCGAATATTTAATGCGCATGACCGGTCGCATCCGCCATCTGGGCAGCATTGAGCCGTATGCTGTGCGCGAGTTCGCCAACCGTGATTTGGATTGGCTGATTGATCGTAAGATCTACGTTGACCAAATCGACGTGTTTCAAATTGAATATACGAATATGGGGCAATACGCGCGCGGGTTTCGCAAAATCCCATGTATCCTTTTTGAGCATGACGTCTACTTCCAATCCATCGGTCGGGCTTTAGAAAAAATACGGAATCCATTGAAGCTGGCATCACCTGGATTTGAGTATTTGCGAGCTTTGCGCTTCGAATTGAAAATGCTCCCCAAGATGGATCGCATTCAAATGTGCAGTGAAGCGAACAAGAAATATCTGGCTGGCTTTCTTCCTCAATTGGCACCGCGGATGCAGGCAGGCTTGCGTGCCGGTATTGATACGTCGCGCTATGACTTCAAACCAGATGCCCGTACGCCAGATACGTTGCTGTTTCTGGGCAGCTTTCGACACCTTCCCAACGTGGAAGCGCTGCAATGGTTTTTGGATCACGTGTTCCCCATTATTTTGAAAACACGGCCAGCAGTGCGGTTGATTTTGGTTGGAAGCGACGCTCCACCACGGCATTCGTTACCAGATATCCCGAACATTGAGTTAGTCGGATTTGTGGAAGATGTCAGATTGTCGCTTGCTGAATATGCCGTATTCGTATGTCCCATTTTGACCGGCTCTGGAGTGCGCGTAAAGTTGCTGGAAGCCTTTGCAGCGGGCATTCCAGTGGTGTCAACCGGCATTGGTGCTGAAGGGTTGACTGATCGTCATGGTGACCTTTGTGCGTTGGCCGATACGCCGGAAGACTTCGCTACAAAAACTCTACAGTTGCTGGATGACCCGGCGGAGGCGGCGAAGATGGCTGCCCGTGCGCGGGCCAATGTTGTGGATCATTGGGATATGGCCGTCATCACCCGTAAGCTGGTAGGGACCTACCGGGACGCGGTGGCAGAGATGCGGAATCGTGCAACAAACTAATCCATACATATCGCTATTGCGGACGGCGTGGCGCTATGCGCGTAAGGATCGCAAGCGGTTTGTGCTGGTTTACTCCTTGTTTGTCGGAGCCAACTTGGCCGCATCGCTCAACCCGATTCTTCACGGCTGGTTCATCGATAGAATTCAAAAAGTGCCGTCACAAATTCCGGCAAATACACTTTGGTACGCAGTAGCCTTCCTGGGGTTGAAGTTGTTGGAATGGGCCTTTCACGGGCCTGCCCGCGTAATGGAACGGAAACTGGCGTTCAACTTGAGCCGCAATTTTCTGGAAGAACGCTATCACCAAGCGTTACGCCTGCCGGTGAAATGGCATCAGGATCATCATAGTGGGGCCACGATTAATCGCATTCGTAAGGCCTATGAAGCGTTGAAGCACTTCTTCGATGGCGGCTTTATGTATATCCATGCTCTGACCAAGTTGGTGGTTTCTTTTGCTGCCATGATCTACTTTTCACCACGATTCGGCGCCGTGGGCGCAGCGCTTGGATTGTTGACGGTTTGGGTGATCTTCAAATTCGATAAGCCTCTGATCAAGTCTCAGGAAGAGGTGAATGACGGTGAGCATGTTATTTCAGCAACTCTGTTTGACAGCCTTTCCAACATTATGACCGTGGTTACTTTGCGATTAGAAAAGAGTATGGAAAATGGGTTGTTATCCAAGGTGGGCCTACTGCTGCCGCCATTTCGTCGAAACGTTTTGATCAATGAATGGAAATGGTTTGTGGCCGATACGCTGGTCACGCTGACTTACTGCGTAATCACTGTCGGCTATGTTTACGAGCATTGGCACGCCGGTGAAGTATTCTACGTAGGCGGCCTGGTTACGTTGTTGGCTTACGTAACGCAATTCACCAGTGTGTTTCATGACGTGGCCTGGCAGTACACGCAGATCATTCAATACAACACCGATGTGCAGACCGCCGGCGGCATCGCCCTGGCATACGATGCACAACATCGGCCCGATACCACCGAAGAACTCCCTTCGAATTGGCGCAGAATGACTCTTTCCAAACTGCACTTTTCACATCGGGAGACCTACGATGATCAACATACTCCGCAGAGCCTGCACGATCTGGAATTTACTTTGGAACGGGGTAAACGCATCGCATTTATTGGTCAGAGTGGAAGTGGTAAAAGTACCTTGCTGGCACTGTTACGCGGATTGTATTCCCCCCAGCCAGGATGGGAATTCAAAGTGGATGGCAAGCCCTATGGGCTGGATGCGTTGAATGAAACGGTGACCCTATTTCCCCAAGAACCGGAGATCTTTGAAAACACCATTGCCTATAACGTTACGTTAGATTTACCAATTTCAATGCAGGAGATTGAGGAAGTTTGTCGTCAGGCACATTTCAGTGAAGTGATTGAACAGTTGCCAAAGGGGCTGGCCTCGAACATTCAGGAAAAAGGGGTCAATCTATCGGGTGGCCAAAAACAGCGCCTCGCTTTGGCCCGTGGAATATTGGCTGCCCGGGACAGTCATGTCGTGCTTCTCGACGAGCCCACCAGCAGTGTCGATCCCAAAACAGAGGCAGCGATATACCAGAAGTTATTCCAAGCCTTTCGCGACAAAGTGATGATTTCCGCGCTGCACCGCCTGCATCTATTGCGTCATTTCGATTCTATTTATGTGTTGAAACAGGGGCGAATAGTGGCCCAAGGAACGTTTGCCGATCTATTGCGGGATAGTGCAGAGTTTCAAGACTTGTGGCAGCATCAAGTGCGCGACGGCGACGATGCAATAAGCTCTAAGGCTGTAGACAGCTAGTGCTTAGTTACAGATGTTCTCACCGGTAAACTGGGCAGGCTGAATGCATAATGCCGCATAGTTTCCCCGCATCCATTGGTTAAAAGACCGCTCCCTCGCGGTCACGGCTCGGTAACATACTGGTTCTACCGAGCCGTGACCGCG
>JAYWBH010000395.1:0-15192 GCA_043781815.1 Bryobacterales bacterium
TAGCTGGCTCCGTGAAGAAGGTATCTACGAAGAGACCACGGCGAATGCAATCAAGCGAGTATTGGCCCGCCAGTTGGAAGCAGCGATGAAAGAGCAAAACGTAACCAAGGCTGAAATGGCCAAGCGCATGCATACCAGCCGGGCATCTCTTGATCGTTTACTTGATCCTCAGAATGACGCCGTCACGCTGGTTACGTTGCGGAAAGCGGCCACGGCGGTGGGCCGCGAGATACGGCTTGATCTTGTTTGACTATCCAGTTGAAACCGAGATAACAGACAGTATGTTCTTGTAATCTGGAAAAAGAAGTATTCGGAAACGCCCATGACGTTAACTATTGAAGTAACCGGTGAACTGGAAGTCGCCCTGAAAGCGCAAGCACACCAGCAGGGTGTTAGTGCCGACGGGATGGCTCGTCGCATATTGGCGGAAGCGTTAACGCCTGTCGTGAAGCGTGAGATTGGCTTCACTTCAGAATTGCCAATTTTGCATCTTGGAACCATAGGCTCTCTACATAGGCAAGCCATTTATAACGACCTCCGTTGAACCTGGCATTCTCGACACAAAGAAACGAATCTTAGACGGATGAAAGAAGTGGAGTAATCAATGACTAATAAGAAAGGAAAATTAGGGTCGTCCTTTGATGCTTTCCTGGCGGAGGAAGGTATTTTGGAGATCTGCGAAGAACAAGCCCTGAAGCGAATTCTGGCTGACCAGATCATGGCTGCGATGGAAAAAGACCGCCTTACGAAGTCCGCGATGGCTGCTCGAATGCAGACCAGCAGGCGAGCGCTTGACCGCTTGCTTGATCCCAAGAACACGGGCGTGACGTTGCACACACTACAACGCGCCGCTGTCGCTGTGGGGCGGCAACTCCGTTTGGAGCTGGTTTGAATGTAAGCCTTCCGAAGCGGGCTACGAACCATAAAGGAAACTGAGCTATGGCGATGATTGAACTTTCTGATGACCATGCAGCGGCGCTAACAGCAAAAGCAGCGGCGCAGGGGCTTACTCTTCAAAACTGGCTCGGCAAACTGGCAGAGCCGGAAACACCGAATGTTGGTCGCTATCGTCTGGACGACCTGATGGCGCAGTGTGATCTCAACGTGCAGTTGACGTCAGAAGATCGCGCATGGCTGGATACGCCCGCCATTGGCCACGAGGCGTAGCGGGTGGATCGAGGCGACATGGTCGTAGATCCTGATGGGAACCCGATCCTTGTTGATCAGCACGTCTGAACATGTGCCCACGATTACTTACTTAGCCATTACTGCGAAACCCTTGCTATCGCTTGTGCAGTGCTGGTAAAGAGAGCGACCTGACGCCGCTCTCTTCTATTATCCGATTTACGGATTGCGATAACTTGAATCTGCCACGACCCTGAAGATCGTATATTCAGAAGACACGACCATTGCGTTCAATTTTTCTAAATACTTGGCGTAGGCATCTTTGCCCATGGCTGTTTCCAATCGATTGGCAGGGACATCTAACTCCGACCATTTTTCCATGGGCGAGGCGGAGGTGAATTCCACGCGGGACCCGCCCCACTGAACTTGCCGCATTCGGTATACCTTGACATCTAGCTTCTTCAATGCAGGCAGTAGGTCACTCTTAATAAGCGCCATGTACTGATTCTGCATACCGGGACGCACGCGGGTCCGAATTTCACGGACCATCTTTGGCATGGGCATGTTGTTAGGAAGTGAAATATCGGGCAGCGTTCTTTCGACGGTGGTGCGAACGCTGTTGGTGCACTGGTTCCTTCTTGCTACCAAACTTGCGTATTCGGCGGCAGTCATTCCTTTCAGCACAGGGGATTCCCCGTCCATGTCGGCATAGCTGTTCATAGGGGCAATGGTTACAACCTCGTTTGGGTTTCCCGAAGAGCCCCGTAGGACATAACGGAAACCGGCACCGCTTTTCTTATAGGCTTCGGTGAATTTCTTTTGGACCTCCAGGTATTCATTGACGCGCTCGGATTTTACTTGGACGCGCGCTACGATGAGCAAGGGGGGTGTGGTTTGGGCGATGGCGGCTGAGGTCAGCACGGCAGCGCCGAGAGCGGTCAACAAAAGCTTTCTCGTCATATTCTTACCTCTCCTAGATCCCGGGCCTCTCATTGGCTTCCGGGAGTGGCGATATTATATCACGAATTCTTAGAAAAGGTTCTTAAAAATGCGGTTTCCAGAATGCATCAGTTGTCGTGCCAGTTTTCTACTTCCCCGAAATCACCCAGCGGTCCGTGCGAAACGGACCTGCGGGCAACCCTGCCCGGTTCATCAAATTTCCGGTAGGATCATCGGCCCAGTCATACCGTACCGCCGTTGGGTCAGTTACTTCAGGCGAAGAAACAACCACGGTGTTCCCTTCAATCTTGGCTACGGCTTGCACGAACTTTTCATCCTTGCCGGCAATGGTGAATCCTTTTAGATCTTCGTTCCCACCGGTACTCAAACCACTGCCCACGTAGTTGAACCACACACGCAGACCGGCGGCATCCCTGGTCATTTGGCGATACAGTGGACCCGAATATTCAATGCTTTCCCCATACACTTTTGCCCTGGCGGCCAAGGCTAAACGATGCCCCACTGCCTGCTTATTCTTCGGATGAATATCGTTCGTTTCCCCAACATCAATGGCCACGGCCATGCCCGTATCCTTGAGTTCCAAGGCATCGGCTTGTGATTCGCGCAACAGCGGCCAATAGGGATTCGCCTTGTAGTTTGCCAACTGCACGAAAAGGAACGGCAAGCTCCCCTGATTCCAATTCTGGCGCCAATCTTCAATCATCAATCGGAATAATCGGCGATAGGGCAAGGCATGGGTCGCACTGGCATTGGACTCGCCCTGATACCAAAGCACACCGCCCACGGCGTAAGGAGTCAGTGGAGCGATCATGGCGTTGTAAAGTCCTGAGGGCGTGTTTGGATGTCCAGGACCAACGGGTGGGCGCGGCGCTGTGGGCGGCGTTGCCCCATCGGCCTTGGCTTTTGCAGCGGCTTCGGTGTAAGTTTCAAGAGCTTTGTCGTAACGATCTTTCGCTGCCGGGTAGTTAGTCAGTATCTTGTCCCAATCTGCGGAGATGAACTTTAGGGCCGGTTCCATTTCCAGAGCCTGGGCAGAGGTCCAGGATTGGGCTGGCGTCCCTCCCCACGAAGAATGAATGAAGCCGATGGGTATTCCCAGTTTCTGATGCAGCTCTCGTGAAAAGAAGTAGCCGATGGCGGAACTGGTTTTGACTGATGTGGAATCGCAAAGTTTCCAGGACCCAATCACGTCGTCGGCTGGCGTGTCGGCCACGCTGCGCTTCACGGTGAACAGCCGGATTTTCGGATACTGGGCGGCGGCGATTTCTGTATCGGCATCTTTTGAGCGTTCCACGGACATTTCCATATTTGATTGACCGGAACCTACCCAGACTTCCCCCACCAGCACGTCATGAATGACGATGGTGTTTTCGCCAGTGATGGTAAGGTCGGTAGGCGCTCCTGGCTTCAGTGGATTCAGGAACACAGACCATTTGCCGGCGGGGGATGCATTGGCGGAAACTTTCTGCCCATGAAAGCTGATGGTCACAACTTCGGCGGCATTGGCGGTTCCCCAAATGCGCACAGGGACATTCTGTTGCAAAACCATGTGGTCGGAAATCAAAGCGGGAAGCTTGACTGCGGCGGGAAGCTGCGGTCCGGCGGACAGCAGGCACAGTAGAAGATATTTGGAGTGGCGCATGGGAAAGCACCATTGTGTCACTTCAAAATGGCGGTGGCAAAGCAAAAAATCGGTCTTACTGTAATCATTTTTCCCGACCCCGTCGATAACAACATTGGGGGAGACGGATGCGAATCCGTCTGTTAATGGCAGAGACTACGACAAAATCGGCAGCAATGGCACAATCCAGCGTAAGTGTTCCTTTTTCCTGGAACCAGGCACTGGAGGACATTAGCTACTGCCCATCGATCTTAATAGTGGATGACCTGGAGATCAATCGTCGCTTATTCAAGGCGATGTTGAAGAACACGAACTATCGTTTTTTAGAAGCCAAACGGGCCGTGGATGCTCTCCAAATCCTTGAAAAAGAACGAATTGATCTGGTGATTCTGGATCTGGTAAGCCCCGGTATGAGCGGTCCTGAATTTTGTCGTCAAGTAAAAGGCAATCGAAAAACGCAACTGGTTCCGGTGCTGATGATCACCAGCCTGCATGGTGTAGAGAACGAGATTCAGGGGATTGATTCGGGTGCCGACGAATTCCTGACTAAGCCTTTGCATCCGGCGTTGGTCCGGGCACGTATCCGGTCAATGCTTCGGAACAAGGCTGCCGTAGATTCCCTTGAAGAAGCGGAAACCATTCTTTTTGCTCTGGCCCAAGCAGTGGAAAGTCGCGATCATTATACTGCTGGCCATTGTGAACGTCTAGCCACTTATGGGGTGAGCGTGGGAAATGCGCTTGGACTTTCCCGCAGGGAATTGGTGGCGTTGCATCGCGGCGGATACCTGCACGATATTGGCAAAGTGGCTGTGCCTGATCGGATTCTTCACGGGACTGCAAAGTTGACCGAACCAGAATGGGACATTATGAAGCTGCACACCATTCGTGGGGAAGAAATCTGCCGTCCAATGAAGAGCCTTGCCCCCGTTTTACCCATCATCCGCAGTCATCATGAACGGTGGGATGGAACAGGCTACCCGGATGGTCTTGCCGGGGAAAATATTCCATTGCTGGCGCGGATTTTGCAGGTCGTAGATATTTATGATGCGCTGATTACGGCGCGTACTTATAAGCCCGCCATGTCTCATCAGGAAGCGATTCGGATTATGGAAGAAGAGGCTGCGCTGGGTTGGCGTGATCCGGAACTGATTGCTCTTTTCGCAAGCGTTTCCAACGACTCCTGGAAAGAGGGAATCGCCGAGTTTGCATCTTCAGAATGGAGTGAAGTGCAGGCCATGCGAACTTCATTGGAAAACATGAAAATTTCTCTTTCCCATTAGTAAAGTATTCCGAGCCGCCATGCGTTAGCATGCGGTTTCCCCGTGGTTTGAGAAGTCCGCATGCTGGCGCATGGAGGCTCGGAACGGTTTCCGCAGCTTCCATATATGAGGAATGTTTTGAACCTGAATTCCGAAGTTAGTGGGATAGGCCTCCGGCCTGTCCTATCCTACATCTGAATGCTGCCGCTTTAAGACATTTTCGAGGGCCTGAAAAGGACAGGCAAGGATGCCTGTCCCACTTAACCACCCAACTTCGGAATTCGGGTTGAACGATGTACTGGTCCTTAGTGAAGCGGTCTAAGTTAGCTTGCCGCGGACAGCATCACTAAGCGCCTTTCCGTCCACACGTTTGCCCACCAGTTTGGCCTGCGTGGCCTTCATCACAACGCCCATTTGTTTGGCTGTGGCACCGGGATTTTCGGCAATCGCTGCGGCAATTGCTGCTTCAATATCTTCGGCGCTAGCCATGGCAGGCATGTAGGCTTCAATCAACTTCAGCTCTATGGCTTCTTTTTCGGCCAGGTCAGGACGTCCGGCAGTGGTGTACATTTCGACAGCTTCGCGACGCTGTTTTAGCAAAGTACCCAGCACTTGCAATTCGGTTGTTTCATCCAGCGGCTTCATTGCATCGATCTGGAATTTCTGAAGTGCGCTCTTAATCATACGGATCGCGTCAAGGCGGGCGGATTGTTTCGCCTTCATCGCCTGGACCATGTCCTGTTGGAGTGTTTCTAGCAGTGCCATCGTACTTGTTATTCTATCAATCGCTGCGGAGGTTCAATTACTGGTCGGCGGTTCAATGTGGTCCACCACCCAATATTTCACTGCACCGGGGGTGTTGGTCAGGTGCAATCCAAACTGATTCTGCACAGCAAAGTCCCGTACCCCTAAAAGTAGGAGTTATTAAACTTTCTTTACATTAAGAAAGCGTCAAAATGCCATTCTAGGGCATTTTCCAAACGCGGAACTTTTGTGCTGTGAGTTAAACTTTCGATTGTAGTCCTAAAAGCATCAATCTAAAAACAATCTAAACTATCAACCTGGAGATGAAGATGAAATTTGCTGTATCCATATTAGCTTTAACTGTTGTCACCACTTTTGCGCAGCAATCCGACCGCGAGGAACGCGGCCAGCAGGAGATTACTGTTGGCCACTCAATGAATCCACGTGCGGAAAGTGAAGGCTCGCGGGCTTCCAGAGGTGGCGCTCCGACGGCTGGATCATTGGGCGTGATTTTGCCAAAGATCACCTATCATGGCGGCCAAGTGATGAGTACGCCGACGGTCTATTTAATCTGGTATGGGAATTGGAATCAAACCAACGGCACCGATAATCCAATGGGGCAAACAATCGTCCGGGATTTCCTGTTTGGTTTGAGTAACTCGGGGCATTTCAAAATCAACACATCTTATATAACTCCAACCGGCTTGGTGAATGTGGGTGCTGAATATACAGACGCAGGTTCACTTGGCGTGAATTTGAGTGACTCTAGCATTAAAACAATTGTGACCAACGCTGTGAATTCCGGCAAATTGCCGCGTGACACAAGCGGAGTTTACTTTGTGCTGACTTCCAGTGACGTGGCCGAATCTTCTGGCTTCTGCACGAAATATTGCGGTTGGCACACGGCGGGTCGCATTGCCGGGTCAACTTTGAAGTATTCCTTTGTCGGCAATTCGGCGCGCTGCTTAAGCGGATGTGCAGCGCAGGCTACCGGGCCCAATGGCAATGCGGGCATCGACGGAATGCTGTCGGTGTTGGCGCATGAGTTGGAAGAGACTGTATCAGATCCTTTACCAACCAGTGGCTGGGCCGATAGTGGCGGTGCCGAAAATGGCGATAAGTGTGCCTGGACATTTGGGGCGAATCCTAAGATTGCGACCAATGGGGCTTACTATAATTTGACGTTGGCGGCGCAGTCACAGCCGACGCGGAATTACTTGATTCAGCGAAACCTGGATGCCAACAGCGTTTGTTACGTGGACTACATTACAAAAACTCAGTAAGTCGATTTTGCTGTGCGGCGGGGAATTGCTGGTGTAACCGCTACTCCCCGTCGTCTGTTATTTGCCTGTCAAGTGCTGGTCAAACCAGCTAACCATTTCGCCCAAATAATCAGGCGGATTGATTGCCCCTGGAAACGTGGCACCGTGACCTCCGCCGGGTATACGAAGCAGCTTTACTTTTACGCCTGCGCCCTTGAGTTTCGCTTCCATATCTACCGATTGGCTGAAGTCCACTTGCTCATCTTTGTCTCCGTGCATCAACAGAAATGGGGCATCGTCACTGGTCACGTGGGAGATGGGGGATGCTTCGGAATAAGTCTTATATTCCATCGTTTCATGCGAGATTTCTGCAGCAGGTCTTTGCATCCCAATTAGAAAACTTCCATTGGTCCCTTTCAGGAAATTAGTAGGAGCAGCGCGTGCCACCACGCACTGCACTTTCGCACTTTCGCGTTCCACGGGGTCGGGATTGTTGGCATTTCCTTTGCCATCCAGCGTGCCGAGCATGCTGACCAGATGACCGCCGGAGGATCCCCCAGAGGCTCCGATACGATCAGGTCGAATGCCGAAACGTGCGGCGTTGTGACGAACGAAGCGGACGGCACGCTGCGCATCTTCGACCGGCGCGGGATAACGGAATCGAGGTAAGGCTCGATGATTGATTACGAATACGGTGTAGCCGCTGGTGGCCAGAGCCTTCGCATAGAGCAGTGATTGGCTATTGGTTTTCAGCTCTTCGGCACTGTAGGCAAGGGGAGCCGTCCAACCGCTTCCTGAAATGTGGATGACGCCGAATCCTTTCGGCTTGGCCGGTTTGTAGATATCCAGCAGCAGCGCCGAGCCGGAGTACATTCCATAGACGACGTTCGATTGGAGAGTAAACGGTTCGGCTGCGGACAAGGCGCAACTCAACAGAATAGGGATAAGGATAAGCTTCACATGGGGGAGTTTATCGCAGTGGATGGTGAAGGTGCAATGGTTGTAGATTGACTTCGATGCGATAGTTAGCTAAGCAACTTCCCACGTCTGATAAGGTCGGACTTTACTTTGCTGAGTGGGACGCTTTTTTCGTGCAGGCGCGATTGGGAAACAAGGACATCCTGAAGGTCTACCCACAGGGCCTTGTGCTTTTTGAGGTCGATCACCGCCGCTAACTTGCAAGCGCCTACAACGATGTAAGGGGGGCGGAATCCAAAAAATCCGCCCTTGCCTTTATCCCTAGAACGTAGCTCGAACTTCGCCCCATGCCCAATCGAGCCATGGCATGAGCAGTGCCAAATCAGTGGACTCTACGGTTGCCCCACCCCAAATTCGGAATCCAACTGGGGCGTCGCGGTAGGCGCCGATGTCGAATGCTGCGCTTTCCTTTTCCAGCATCGACACAATGGTTTTCGCGTGCTTTGCTTGATCCTCTTCAGAAAGTGCCGTGTAGGCTGGGTCAATGATCTTCAGGCAGATGGAGGTGCTGGAGCGAATGGCTTTGTCTTCTGCCAAAAATGCTGCCCAGGTGGACTTTGCCACCCAATCTTCAATTACTTTCAAATTCGATTCGGACCGTGTCACCAACCCAGCCAGACCGCCAATGCTTTCGGCCCATTTCAAGCCGTCGATGGCGTCTTCCACACACAACATAGATGGGGTGTTGATGGTTTCGCCAGCGAAGATGCCGGAAATCAACTTGCCGCCTTTGCTCATCTGGAAAATCTTGGGAAGCGCACGGGCGGGGGTGAATTGTTCCAACCGCTTTACGGCGCGGGGACTCAGGGCGATCATACCGTGACCACCTTCGCCGCCCAGCACTTTTTGCCAGGACCAGGTGACGACGTCCAGTTTCTGCCAAGGCATCTGCATGGCGAATACTGCGGAAGTGGCATCGCAGATCGCCAGACCTTCCCGATCAGCGGGAATCCAATTGCCATCGGGGACGCGTGCACCGGATGTGGTTCCATTCCAAGTGAAGACCACGTCGTTGTTCCAGTTGACTTTGCTGAGGTCGGGCAACTGGCCATAGCCGGCTTTGGAAACCACCAGATTTTCCAGCTTCAACTGGCTCTTGCAATCTGTGGCCCAGCCGCTGCCGAAACTTTCCCAGCAAAGCACTTCAACGCCACGTTCGCCGAGCAAAGACCACATGGCCATTTCAATTGCACCGGTGTCGGAGGCGGGTACAATGCCAAGCACGTAATCATCGGGCATGCCGAGGATCTTTTTACTGCGGTCGATGGCTTCAGCGAGTTTGGTCTTGCCGATTTTGGCCCGATGGGAGCGTCCCACGGCGGCACCTTTTAATGCATCGAGCGACCATCCTGGTCTTTTCGCGCAAGGTCCAGAGGAAAAACAGGGATTCAGGGGAGTCTTAGTTGGCTTCATATATTGTTGTCTGCTTCTTTTCGAATGTTGGAAGGAACAAAGCGTCAGGCTGCTGCATCACGCTACAAGATCCTACATATATTCTATCGAAATCGTTACCGAAGATTGTACTGCGGTACTTCCAGCGGACATGTAGCCGATGCGTATTTGGTATCCTAAAAGTTCACTCCCTCATCATGCACAGCAAGAAGCAAAGGCTACTGACTCTGGGTTCTATCCCTCTATATTTACCTGGATTTACTGCTTGGCCCATCTTGGCTGACTTTGCAAAACGGCTACCTTGTTGAGTTTGGTTAGGGTGTGGCCGCGCGGTTGCAGCGTGTTCTGCAACATTCTGTTTGAAGAAAAAATAAAAGGAAGAAATGAAAATCCTAGTAGCTGAACCAATGGCCGCTGCCGGTATTGAACTACTGAAAGCGCAGCCCGGTTGGGACGTGATCGTATCCAACCCTAAGGAATATGCCCAGTATCTGGGCGATATCGACGCGCTGCTTGTGCGCAGTGCCGTCAAAGTGAACGCTGACCTTTTATCGAAGGCGCCGAAACTGAAAGTGGTTGGCCGGGCCGGTGTCGGCGTAGATAACGTGGACCTGCCAGCGGCCACCGCCGCCGGTGTTTTGGTGATGAACACGCCTGGTGGAAACGCTATTTCCGTGGCTGAACACACCCTGGCCCTGATGCTGTGCATGGCCCGTGCTATTCCGCAAGCCAGCGCATCCACGAAGTCTGGCAAGTGGGAAAAGAAGAAGTTCATGGGTAACGAACTGCGCGGCAAAACGCTGGGCGTGGTGGGCCTGGGCTCTATTGGTCGCGAAGTTGTGAAGCGAGCGCGCTCCTTTGAAATGCGCATTCTGGCTTCCGATCCATTTGTTTCCACGCAAGCAGCCACAGATATTGGAGTGGCGCTCGTTGATTTGGCTCAGCTTTGTGCGGAGTCCGATTACATTACGCTGCACATGGCGCTAACCCCGGAAACAACCGGGATGTTCAACGCCACAGCCTTCGCCAATATGAAGCAGGGCGTGCGCATTATCAATTGTGCGCGTGGTGAACTGATTAATCAACCGGCGCTGGTGGAAGCCATGAAGTCCGGTAAAGTTGGCGGCGCTGGCCTGGACGTATTTGAAGTGGAACCGCCGGTGGCTGACGACCCGATGCTGGCACTGGAAGGCTTGATTGCGACGCCACACATTGGTGGATCGACAGAAGAAGCTCAGGAAATTGTCGGCGTGAAGATCGCTGAACAGGTGGTGGAATACCTGGCCCACGGAGTGGCCATCAATGCGGTGAACATGCCCGCAATGTCTCCTGATCAGTACAAAACCGTTGGACCTTACATCGCCCTGGCGGAACGATTGGGCACCTTTGCTGCTTATGCCGCGGAAGGCAACCCGAAGTCGGTACGCATGATCTATTCCGGTCGCATTGCGGAATTCAACACCACCTTGCTGCGCAATTCTGGTCTGGCTGGAGTTTTGTCACGCTCTACGGGTACCAAAGTGAATTTAGTGAATGCCATGCCCATTGCTGCGGAGCGTGGACTGGCGGTGGTGGAACGTCATGAGAATCGGAATGGGCATATCGATTCCATTCGCCTGGAACTGGAAACGGAACTGGGGGTGACTGTCGTGGAGGGCGCTGTCGTTCTTGACAAGCCTCGGCTGATTCAAATTGACGGAATTTATATTGAAGTGAATTTGGCTGGTCACTTAATCTTGCTGAAGAACTACGACGTCCCGGGCGTAATCGGGCATGTGGGGGGCGTGCTGGGCGAGAACAAAATCAACATTGCCAACTTCGCGTTGGGTCGTCAGGAAGGCGCTGCAACGGCGGAAAAGCCAATGCGGGCGATTGCGGTGGTTGGGGTGGACGCGCAGGTTCCCGAATCGGTACTTACGCAGTTGAAAACGAATCCGGCAATCCGGGTGGCCCGGGCGGTTGAGATTTCGGCGTAGAAAATTTTTAAGGAAAGGCCGGAATACCCGGCCTTACCCTTGAATGGCTTGTAATTCTGTGTTAGCATTTAGTAGCTCTCGAAGGGTCCCTAACGGGACATCCCAAAGCAAATCCCACGGAGTGTTGAACACCCACGAATGAGTTTTACCGTTTTTCTTGGCAATCTTCCCCTATGGGTGACCGCTGACGATATCAAGACCTGGTTGCAAGCAGACAACCTGGTGGCTGATTCGATCAAAGTCATCCGCAACCCGGAAACGCAGGAATCCAAAGGCTTCGCGTTTATAGAAGCCCCGAACGCAGAGGAGATGCAGTCTGTCATCCGGCGTTTTGACCGTGCGCCTCTTGAAGACAAGCTTCTGCGCGCAAACCCCGCGCAACCGCCCAAAGGCAAAGGGGGAGTAGCGCCTGTCGGCTTCATGCCGCCTCGCTCTGCTGTTCCTGGAGCTTTTGTTGCTGGCGGCCCTCCGAGGGTCGACGGCGTCGACCGCAAATCGCGTGGCGGCAAGAAGCATAAGAAGCGCACATCCAACCAACCGCAAAGTGCATTCGCGGAAGAGTTGGCCAAGGCTCTATAAGCAAGTAGCTTCGGATCTCCTAAGTAACAGTATCCAGAATGGCCCAGCGCAAGCTGGGCCATTCTGATTTGTGGTTGTTATGATAGATGAAGTTCCAGGACACATGCCCGCAAACGCGCTCGACTACATCACGATCAAGGGATTTAAGAGCATTGCTTCCGTGGAGAAGCTTGCTATTAAACCGATCAATATTGTGATTGGGGCGAACGGCTCTGGGAAGTCAAATTTTATTGGGGTTTTCGATTTTCTTCGGGCGGTTTGCGATGGAAGACTTGCGAGGTACGTAACGGTCGCGGGTGGAGCCGAAAAAGTTTTGCACTTCGGTTCGAAAGCCACGACCAGGATTACCCTAGAGTTCTCACTTCAAAACAGCGTTCAGTACTCAATTTATCTCCGGCCCACCACAGACGATGGACTAGCGCCAGATCCAGAAACCATCCGCAACGGGGGGAATCTTACTCTTCTTAGTCCAAGAGAAGGCGGAAGGGAAGCTAACATCAGCGATCCCAGTCCCAAAGGTCATGCCGAGCGGGTGCGGAACACACTGCATCAATGGCGGCCCTACCACTTGAACGACAACGGTTCCTCTTCCCCAATGCGGAAGACTGCTGCTGTCGACGACAATCGTTTCCTGCAAGCAGACGGTGCCAATCTAGCTGCCTTTCTTTACTATCTTCAGGAAAAACAGGAAGACTCCTACAAACTGATAGTCCGCACTATCCAACTGGTAGCCCCTTTCTTCCATGATTTCCGCCTGGCCCCTCTCCAACTGAATCCAGACACTATCAAGTTGGAATGGCGTCACAAACGGTCCGAACAGTATTTCGCCGCCCCCTCGCTCTCCGATGGGACGCTCCGCTTCATCGCCCTGGCCACCCTGTTCCTGCAACCTGAGGCGCTTCGTCCTTCACTGATCCTTGTCGATGAGCCCGAATTGGGACTGCATCCCTATGCCCTGGAACTGCTTGCATCCTTGATTCGCCAGGCGTCGGTGACATCGCAAGTAATCGTATCCACGCAATCGTCCCTGCTGCTCGATCACTTCAACCCGGAAGACGTCATCGTTGCGGATCGGGTAGATGACGGTACCCAACTCACACGCCTAGATCCTGGACGCCTTGAAAAGTGGCTGGAAGATTATAGCCTCGGCCAACTCTGGGAGAAAAATGAGTTTGGAGGACGGCCTGTTCCTGGCTAATCTCCATGGCCCGCTTACTCATCCATGTGGAAGGCCAGACCGAAGAGGCATTCGTAAACGGAGTTCTTCGTAACCATTTGGTTACGAAGGGATACCATTCCGTCGACGCTAAACTCATAGGCAACGCCCGTTTGCGGGAAGGACGCGGAGGCATAAAACGCTGGCCTTCTGCGAAAAAAGACATAGCAAACCACCTGATGGAAGATGCCAACAGCATTGCAACTACTATGGTGGATTACTACGCTTTGCCTGCGGGGGAGCAAGGCGGATGGCCAGGAAGAAGTCAATCGAACGCAATGCTAACTGCGGCAACAAAGTCACGATGCGTGCAGGAAGCCTTGCAGAAAGACTTGATGGCGGAGATGGGGCACAGCTTCAATTCCAACCGCTTTGTTCCGTTTATAGTGATGCACGAATTTGAGGGTCTACTCTTCAGTGACTGCGCCGCATTCAGTCGCGGCATCGGCAAGCCCGATCTTGAATCTCGTTTTCAAGAAATCCGCGATCAGTTTGCAACGCCCGAAGAGATCAACGATTCACCCGAAACAGCGCCTTCGAAAAGAGTAGAAGCATTGGTGCCAGGTTACCAAAAGCCATTCCTCGGCAACCTGGCGATTTTGGAGATTGGGCTGGAACGAATCCGCACCGAATGTCCACTTTTCGATGCGTGGCTAAGGCAGTTGGAGAATCTTGTTTGTTGAATTGAACATCGTTTGACAGATGCTCCTCGTCGAAGTCTACCAATCGTAATTGTCAAACGCACCATTCTGTGTTGCTTGACCTTCAAACGCACCCCCATCATAATGGGGCTAGCCTGAAGGACTAATGCTCAGGCAATGATCGTCTTCCAATGGTAATTCGAGACAGCCAGATAACCGACCTCCAGGTGGTCGCGCAAAATTCTTTTGAGCGACGAGCGTTGGACTATTTCAAATCCCAAGATAGTGAAGCCGACGAGTCTGTGCTTGTCCCAGCGATTCGCGCCCATACCGAAGAAGCTTTTCAGTTTGCAATTGAGAACGAAAATGATGTAATCCGCTTTATTGAATTGCGAATGTCTCTGGGGGACAAAAAATGGTCCTCTCCGGCATACGAGTGGGTGCAGGAATATTTGCTGGAATGGAGTTCCGCAGCTCTCCGATTGGACCATGTGATGGAGCGTCTACGCTTCAATGGGGAGAGCGCTGAGTGAATCCCCGAGCAGTCCATGAAACGGACGACCGATTTTACCGGCTTCACCCAGAGTTAACTGATTCCACTGGTCATCGGACACCGTTGACCATGAGCCCTGCCGATCGTGCCTTGCGCCGGGAGTGGACTGCAATAAACAGGCAAGTTTCGGCCGATCCGCGCTTTGCTGCTTGTCCGGCGGGTGGAGTGGTTGCCGGGTGCCCGCTGGCTGCGCCAGTTGCGCCACCCCCACCACCAGCAGCAGTGGTTGCTCCGCCTCCTGCGGCAGTGGTTCCTCCACCAAGTTGCAAAGTTGAGGTTGGTGCAAGTCTGCTTGGTTCGTTACCTTTTGGTGGATCTTACTATCACTTATTCGTTCTCTATACCGATGCATCGGGCACAGTCACTTATTATCGAGGTGGGCCATCAGGTGGCGGATTCAGCGCGCCTTCGCAGGCTTCTGGCGGATCGAGCGAGCATGGTTCAGGGGAATCTTCCGGATCAGGATCAAATCCCAGTGGCGGACCTTCGGAGTCATCCGGGCCGTCCAGTTCTTCGTCGGATTCCAGCGGATCACCTGAAGATGGAGGTGGATCCTTTGGATACATTTACGTTGAGCATGGTGAGTATTTGCCCGGAACGATAGATTATGAACCAAGTCCACCCCGAGTAACGATTGAAGAGGGTGCCAGCACATGTGGAGCAGGAGCTCGATTGGAAACCGCATTTGCTGCGGTGGGTAGTTCTCGCACGCCATACCGCCCACTTGGGCCCAACAGCAATTCGACAGTTTACACGGCACTGCGCAGTGCAGGATTCACTCCTCAAGTTCCTTCTGGAGTTTGGGCTCCGGGCAAGGACGACCCGATTTCCGGCGCAGGCGGGCCGTAATAGTCGTGGCAGAATCCGGCAGTCGGAGACGTACACT
>JAYWBH010000396.1:0-1610 GCA_043781815.1 Bryobacterales bacterium
GATTTACGCTGACGATGTGATTCTTGCCAAAACAACAAAGTATCAACGAATTGTTTTAACCAAGTGGAAGGATGATTTGCGGCTGTTCTTAAGTTCGCACTTGCAGTTCAGCTCTCGCGATGAATATCGTTACCACGAAGCTTTAGTGCATCCAGGGTTGGCGTCACTGGGCGGTGCCCGCCATGTTCTGGTGTTGGGTGGCGGCGATGGTTTGGCTGTTCGTGAAATTTTGAAGTACCCGCAAATTGAAGCAATCACGCTGGTAGATCTGGATGATCAGATGACCGACCTGTTCACCAAGCACCCCGTGTTATCGGGCTTGAATTTGAAATCACTTTCATCGCCCAAGGTAAAGGTTATTAATGCCGACGCGTTTCCGTGGCTGGAACAGGATCGAAATTTCTACGATTTTGTGGTGATTGACTTTCCTGATCCAACTAACTTTTCCTTAGGTAAATTGTATACAACGGCCTTCTATCGGCTGGTGGAAAAGCATTTGACGCGCGATGGGCTGTGTGTGGTGCAGAGCACTTCGCCCCTGTTTGCGCGCTCCAGCTTTTGGACCATTGCCGAAACGTTGAAGCAGACGGGGTTGAAGACGTGGCCCTATCATTTGTACGTGCCCAGCTTTGGGGAGTGGGGATTCGTGCTGGCCGGGCATGGGGAGTTTCAGTATCCAGTGGATACGCTGCCCAAGGGGTTGCGATTTTTGGATGCAAAGAGTCTGCCGGTGATGTTTCAATTTCCAGAAGACATGAAGCCAGTGGCGGTGGAACCGAACCGCTTGAATGACCAGGTGCTGGTGCGCACCTATGATCGCGAATGGCGCGACATTGCACGGTAAAATCGTACGCAGATGACGCCGATGAACGCAGATAAGACAACCACCAATCGACGCCAGTTTCTCTCGGCGGCATTGGCGGGTTTGAGCCAAAAAGGTGACAAGCAGGTTACTGGTGGCTTTGTATTTGAATCGCAAAACTTGGGACATTTGATTCGGGATCGCAAGGCGTTCCAGCAGCCTGCGCATCGAGAGAAAGTGCCGGTTGTCATTGTCGGTGGAGGCATGGCTGGGCTTTCCGCAGCGTGGCGATTTGGGAAACGCGGCTTCAAGGATTACATGCTGTTGGAAATGGAACCCGATGCTGGAGGCAATGCCCGCTGGGGTGAAAACGAGATCAGCCGCTATCCCTGGGCGGCGCATTATGTCCCTGTTCCCAATAAATCTTCCGTGCTGGTTCGCGAGCTATTTGAAGAGTTGGGATTGTTCCGCGACGGGCGTTGGGACGAACGGCATTTGTGCCATTCACCGCAAGAACGGCTGTTTTTGCATGGACGTTGGCAAGAAGGCTTGGAGCCGGAAATTGCTGCGACTAAGCATGATCATGACCAGTACAAAGCCTTTGAGCAGCGCATTGCTGAGTTCCGGAACTCAGGACAGTTCACCGTTCCGCTGGAACTGAAGGCACAGCTTTCTGTCCTGGATCAAACTAACTTTCGCGATTGGTTGAAGCAGAACAAATTCACATCGCCTTACCTGAACTGGTATGCGGATTATAGTTGTCGCGATGATTACGGGTCCGCATCGGAGGAGACTTCGGCCTGGGCGG
>JAYWBH010000397.1:0-15154 GCA_043781815.1 Bryobacterales bacterium
CACCAGACCGGAAGATTGGGTTACTCACTGCGAATTAGTTCTAACCATTTCACAAATCCGCTGATGAGACCGTGTGAAGCGCTCTTAAAATGGGGATGAACGAAACTAAGAAAAGATTTTCCTTCTCTTGTGAGAATTTCCGTGGTATCTAAGAAGTGTAATCGGTGTTTGATTGGCAACCAGCCACCGATTCCCCTGAACTTCAAACTCCTCCCAATGGTCTCTAGCTTCGACTGCGATACCCTCAAAGCGTCGCGATTTTTGGCTGGAAAGAATTCGGGAAAATGAAGCGATTTCGTAAGTCAAAAGGAGTCTCCGTAATCACTTATGGACGGCGACCGCAAATATAAACAAAACGGCTATCAACAGTCGGATCGGGATCGGAACGGTGACTCTCGCAGTGATCCTAGAGGTACTGAACGTCCTCGCCCGCAGGGTCCTAAACCACCGATTGACATCACCGGCCCACGGCTTCCTCGTCTAGTGCAGGCTACTGCGGCTTCGCGCTGCTTTGCTTGCGCCACACCCTTGCCAGCAGGTACAGATTTCAAGGGGAGCTGTCCCAAGTGCAAGGCGGAGCTGCATAGCTGCAAGCAGTGCGCGCATTTTGAATCGTCGACAAGGTTCCAATGTTTGAAGCCCATTCCGGAACGCATTGCGGTGAAAGACAAGGCTAACGAATGCCTGTTGTTCAGTCCTCGCGTGACGGTTGCCCGTGATTCAGCACCCTCCGGTGGACCATCGCAATATTCTTCGGCTGCGCCGACTGGGGACGCCAACGGCAATCCGCGCAACCCTACCGATGCGCGGGCCATGTTCGATAACCTTTTCAAAAAATGAACGAAAAACGAATGCGGGTTGCGCCCTTGGTGGGGCAGCATCGCTTTGAATTAACCGACGCTCCAGTGCCCGATCCCGCACCTGGACAAGTGCAAGTTCGCGTTGCCTACGTGGGCGTGTGCGGTTCCGATCTGCATAACTTTGCCGAAGGTGCGGTTGGCGATACGCCTGCGCTTTATCCTATGGTCTTGGGACATGAACCGTCAGGGATTGTGGTGAAGACTGGTGCCGGGGTCAGCGGTTGGTCGGCTGGGGATGAGGCGGCGCTGGAACCGGCCATCTACTGTTACCATTGCGAGTTCTGTATGCGCGGTCGACATAATCTCTGCACGCATATTCGCTTCTTGAGCCAGCCAACAGATCCAGGATTCTTTCGAGACTACGTCAATCTGCCAGCGCGCAATTTACTGCCAAAGCCCTCGGGCGTCAGCTTGAAGGAGCTCACTTTATTTGAGCCTTTAGCCGTAGTTTTGCATTCCATGGAATTTGTTCAACTGCGCACTGGTGAAGATGCTGTGGTGTTTGGTGCTGGTGCAATTGGGGCCATGACTGTGGCTGCGCTTAAGATGAGTGGGGCCAGACGAGTGTATGTCGTTGACCCGGTACCGCATCGTCGTGACCTGGCCTTGACCATGGGCGCCGATGTGGTGATTGACCCGCTTCAAGTTTCCGCTGGTAAAGAAATTCTCAGGGAAACCAATGGCCGTGGTGTGGATGTTGCCATTGATTGCGCCACCAAAAATGGTTCCATGAACGAAGCTCTTATTTCGGTGCGCAATGCTGGTCGCGTGGTGATTACAGGCATCCCTTCTGAGCCAGAGCCATCGTTGAAGTTCCACGTTGCCCGACGCAAGGAACTGGCCATCTACAACGTTCGTCGTTCCAATCATGAATCGGATTTAGCGCTGCGAGTGTTGGCTACGGAAGCACGCAGATTCGCGCCATTGCTAACGCATACACTTCCGCTGGAAAAAATTCAGGATGCGTTCACCATGCTGGAGCACTATGCCGATGGTGTGGGTAAAGTCTGCATTGAAGTGGCCAGTTCATAGGCACCGTACAGCACGCTATCGTCCCCTAACTTTGCCGGAAGTACATTGATTCGGGCCTTCGACCATGGCGTAATTTGTCGCCTCAGTTCCTGTCGCAACGGGATGAATAGCTTGTCAGCGGCCTTGCTAATTCCTCCGCCAATCACAATGCATGCAGGGTTCAAAATCATGATGGCGGACTTCAGTCCCATCGCCAAATCCACCACATACTTCGCAGTGAATTCCGCATCTTCCAGCAATTCCCTGGCTGTCTTGCCGTAATCTTTTTCCAACCACAGGCCGCAGCACATCCGCTCAAAGCAACCTTTGGAACCACATAAACATTGCGGTCCGTTCGGATGAATGGTCATGTGGCCCAGTTCACCAGCATAGGAATCCGCACCACGATAGATTCCATGTTCCGTCAAAATACCACCGCCGATGCCCGTGGAAAGGGTCATGTAGAGCAGCGGTCTGTAGCCCACGCCTGCACCGTGAACTCCTTCCCCCAGCGCGCCCACGTTGGCATCGTTATCCATCAGCGCAGGTAAGCCCAATTCACTTTGGATGAACCCAGGCAAGTTGAAGTTGCTCCAACCGCTGACGTGGGTTGATAGAGTCACCATTTGCGTTGGGAAGTCTACGGGACCACCAAAGCCAATGCCACAGCCGGTTAAAGGTAGTTCCTGCTTCCATTGCAACCCGACCATGCGGATCTGATCCAGCATCCAATCTTTGCCACCTTGGCGATCTGTAGATCGGGATTCGCGACGAATCATGCGGCCTTCATCGAACACCGCCATGGAAAACTTTGTGCCCCCAATATCAATGCACAGAATCATTTTCAACCGCCATCAGTTCCAACCAGGATGCTGTGCCCGTGCCAAGTTTCATGATGGTCACTGCAGCAACGGCATTGCCGAACTTCACAGCGGCCTGAGCGGAACCGGTCACGCAGAATGCCATGGCCGCGCCGGCTGAAAAGCTATCGCCTGCGCCGCAAATATCCACAGGGTTGTCCACTTTGGTGGTTTCCATCAGCAACTCGCCGTAGCAATCAACCAGTGTTACGCCATCGCCCCCATGAGTGACCAGTAGCACGGGTGCTTCTGTTAAATCTCTCAGTTGGTCAAAGTCCACTTCTCCAAAAGCCCTCATGCAAGCTGCGTTGGCTTCATCTTCGTTGACCTTCACAATGACTTTACGAAACAGTTCCGCACGCATGCGGGAATCCACCCAAATGATCTTTTCCGGATTTTCTGCGGCATGGCGTTCCAATTCCAAACGCAACGCAACTCCCACCACTCCGCCACGCTCTGTTTCGGCCTGGTCAGAAACCAGGATCACATCAAATTCCGAAGCAACACGACGAAAAGTGTTCAACAGTTCTTCTTCGGCTTCTTTGGGAAGGTCGCCATCGGTAATGAAGTCCAGCCGTGGACGATCTTCAATACGGGTCCTTTCATTAATGATTTTGGTGTAGGTGAACGTGGTCCAGTGTGGGTGTTTCACTAAAAGATTGTGCTCAATATTCCTGGCTTCCAGAGCTTGGCGAAGTTCATAACCAGACCCATCATCGCCGGTCACTCCCAGGACTGAAATCCTTCCCACACTCAGGGCGGCAAGATTGTTGGCCACCGTACCACCAGCCCCCGGCGTAATTTCAGTCCAGGTGACGGCAACACGTGGGATGCCGGTTTCGCGCGAAGGCTGCGCCAGATCAGGATCATAGTGGCACCAACGATCCAAACAAATATCGCCGACCACTAGTGCCGACAACTTTGGAAACCGGGAACGCAATTCAAGAATCATACAAGCTCAACATAGGCGCGACGCAGGGCGGGGAAGGTGGCGCGATGGTCGCCACAAAAATAAAAACTTGATCCGCCATCGGCCACAGTGCGTACCAAAATGGTCTTGTGGGGTCGGAAATAATAGCCAGGATCTGCCTTGGTTAACTCATGGTGAATATCGCCCTGAATTGGAACCAGGTCGAACACAGCGGTTGTGAAATCGCGGACGTGTTTGCCATCTTGATGGGCCACGTTGCGCGACATAGCCAGTGCCTTCAAATAAACTTCCGGTGCCATAATAGCTGAACCAAAGCTTAACATCACGCCAGACTCCAGATTCTCCACAGCAGCGGCGAAGATCAAAAAATCGCGATAGCTTGCTTCACCTAATGCCGCCCCATCACAATTGGGATGCTCATGAAGAATGTCGTAGCCAATTCCCACGTGCACCGTAATCGGCACGGATAGGCGATATGCTGCTGCAATTACGCTGAGGTCCTTGTGTGGGTAATTGCTTTCTTCAATGCGTCGACCAACGTTTTCACCCAAGCCCAGTTGCAGTTCGGCAGCTTCCACAATCCAATCGTTGAGTTCGCCGGTTTCCTTCCACAGGCCAAACTCACCGGAACGGATATAGCGGGCCACGCTTTCCGTTGTGGCACCAATGCGGGCCACTTCATAATCATGAATGGCCCCCGCACCATTCATTGCGATATGAGTAATGGCACCGCGTTCCATCATGTCGATGATGTGGCGGTTGGTACCAGCACGCAACAAGTGCGCGCCCATCATCAGAATGCGTGAAGCCTTCTTCTGTTTTGCTGCTGCCAATCGCTGCGCAATTGTGGCAAGGTCGGGATGTGTGAACTCAGCAGTCGGTTCGTCAAGGGACATCCAACGGGTCAACGGCAGATCATGAACGCGCTCGGCAAGAGGCTTGATAATCAACCGGGAGCGATCAAATTGAGGGTACTTTGATCCGGCCATGATTTAGAAAATGGTACGGAACAACTCATCGCGGTCAGAAAAATGCGGCACAATCCAATCGGCTCCAACGCCCACAAGACGGTCGCGCTTCCATTGGTCCACCTGCGCACAATGGGGTTCATCGCTAGCCACACCCACGGCAACTCCACCCACAGCTTTCACGTTTTCAATTTCAACGTAGCCGTCCCCGAAGCCTAGAAACTGGTCTCCTTTGAACTCTGCGGAAGAAATCAGACGCTGGATCAGAATCGCTTTAGAGAAAACTTTGTAATCGTCCAACGCGCCGTAAACGCCTCCGTCAAAGTACTTGTCCACTTGTAAAAGTCGAGCTTCATTTTTCACGTAAGCATCGTCAGTGCCACTGGCCAGGTACATTTTCATGCCACGTTCTTTCAATCCGTCAAGCAGTGCGAAAGACCCTGGCACCAGCCATTTTTCAGGCGATGTATGGCCGCTTTCCAGCTCTTCAATGCGACCCTTAATACGTTCCCATAAGCGGTCCAAATACATTTTCTTGTAGACCAGTGGATCTTCCGCCGTGCCCCCACGGGCGGTAATATTATCGGCCAGTTCAATCATCTGATACATGGTTTGCTTGCCCGTCAGACGACCGACAAACTCTTTCACCAGGGTGGTGAGGTCTTCTTCTTTTTCACCGGTTTTAAGATCGGCAAGAATCTCAACCATCATCGGGACCATCACTTCAACCCAGCCAGAGCGGATGACGGATAACGTGCCGTCGAAGTCGAACAAGGCCACACGCGCATTCTTAGCGGACGCGCCGGGCCGTAGGTTTTCAATCATTGCTTTCTATTTTCGCATGGTATGCAAGACGTCGCCGCTACTTCAACTTTGGCAATCCCCAGGGCTTGCGCTCCACCCGCGCCAGCAATTGATTTGCATCCCGATCCCCAATGAACTCCTCTTTATCCGCATCCCATCGCAACTTGCGACCGGTCTTGTAAGCGATGCTGCCCATCAGTGCAATTGAAGTTGCCCGATGGCCTTGTTCAATGTCCGCAAACTGTTTCCGTTCGCCCCGCAGTACTGCAATAAACGCCTGACCATGGGCATTGGTAGCGTCGGCAGATTGCTTGGTGACGCGCTCCATACGGTCAGCTTCCGGATAAATTTCATAGCCTACGCGATCCGCAAATAATACGCCGTTGGTGCCGTAGAAAGCCATCCCATTGGGACGGTCAATGTCACCTTTGGTGTTGTAATACTTCATGCCTGGAGTGCGTCCGCCCAGGCCGTGACCGGCAATGTTGGAAGCTTCGTAACTCATGATGAACCCAGGATATTCGTAGGTCACCTGCAGGGTGTCTGGAACATCGCCAATGTGCGTCAGGGCGAACTTGCCACCGCTGGCTGAAACGGTGGTGGGCCTTTCCACACCCATAATTTGATGTATCGTGTCAAAGCGATGGGTGCCGTAATCAGTAATGTAGCCGTGCGAATAATCGGAGAACCAACGATAAGTTCCAAGGTGACGCAGCTTGTTATAGGGAACCAAGGGAGCGGGTCCGCAGTACATGTCCCAATCCAAACCATCGGGGGTTGGCGAATCGGGGGCACTGCCAATTCCCTTGGGGAACATGTTGATGAAGTTCCAAACGCGAACGTAATGGACCTTGCCTAACTTACCGCTTTGAACAATATCGGCGATCTCAGCAAAGTGCGGGGCGGAACGCTGCTGCGTCCCGGCATAGACGGTGCGCTTATAGCGGCGGGCGGCGTTCACCATGGCCCGTCCTTCATGAATGGAAAATGAAATTGGCTTTTCCACAAACACGTGCTTGCCCGCCTGGCATGCCTGAATGGCAGCGGAAGCGTGCCAGTGGTCAGGTGTTGCCACATGGACGGCGTCTACATCTTTCATTTCCAATAACTTTCTAAAATCACTGAAAGATTTGGCGTCGCCACCGGCCCATACTCGCGCGGCGTCGGCATTATTGCGCCAAACGTCGGCCACGGCAATGTAAGAAGTATTGGGCGCTTGCCGAATAAATCCTGCCACATATCGGCCACGTCCGCCGCAGCCAATCAGCCCGACATTGATCCGATCATTGGCCCCAAGAATACGTTGTGCTGAAGCCGCAGTCAAAAGAAAAGTTCGACGTTTCATCAGCATCACTGTATCGCAAATCGAACCTATTTTGGATTTAACACTGGTTTGCTTGACGAAATGGACTGGGTCAGAGACCATGAAGCAAGTCTATTTGAGGGTTTGCCCGGTTGAACGAAAAACCTACAGTGAGTGTGTTCTTTCCAGCTTTTAATGATGCGCCCTCCATTGGACCTTTGGTGGATGCGGCTTTTGAAGTGCTTGCTCTGCGCGCCAGCGATTATGAAGTGATCGTGGTGAACGACGGCAGTTTTGATGGCACAGGTGAAGTGCTGGCCAGTTTGGAGCAGCAGTTTGGCCCGCGTATGAAAGTTGTAACTCATGCACAGAATCGCGGATATGGCGGGGCGCTGCGTAGCGGGTTTGCAGCGGCATCGAAAGATTTAGTCTTTTACACCGATGGCGATGGCCAATACGACGTTCGGGAACTGAATAAGCTGCTGGATTTGATGACGCCTGGTACGGGCTTGGTGAATGGCTACAAGCTGGAACGCAACGATCCCCAACATCGCATATTGATCGGCAACATCTACAACGCCTTTGCCAGAATACTTTTCCGCATTAAGATTCGCGACGTGGATTGTGATTTTCGTTTGGTTCGCCGTGAACTGCTGGAAAAGTTTCATCTTACTTCTACCAGCGGAACTATTTGTGTGGAACTGGTTCGAAAGTTGGAATTAAGTGGTTGTGGAGTAGTGGAAACGGGCGTCCATCATTACCCGCGTCTGCATGGTCGCAGCCAGTTCTTCCGCGTCCGTTCCTTACTAAAAACCTTGGCCCAACTGATACGGCTCTACTTTCAATTGGTCATACTGAAACACTAACTATGCGCATTCCCATGGTGAATCTTCGCATTCCGTTGGCCAGAACTCAGGACGCGTGGCGTCATAATCTGAATCAAATGGACCAGCGTTCCCAATATATTTTGGGACCGCAAGTGGCCGAGTTTGAGCGGGAGTTCGCTTCGGCATTTGGAGCGAAGCACTCAGTAGGAGTTTCCAACGGCACCACTGCAATTGAGCTGTGTCTGCGCGATGCGGGCATTACGAATCAAGTGGTAACCACTGCGCTGACCGCTCCTTTTACAGGCGTGGCCATACAAGCTGCCGGGGCCACTCCCGTATTTGCCGATGTCCACCCAGATACGCTGCTCATCGATTTTGAAAATGCAGCGAATCGCGTCAATCGGCGGACTGGTGCTGTGGTCCCAGTTCATTTGTATGGGCGGCCTTGTGATATGGCCCAGTGGCGCCCTGTTGTACGATCTCACGGTTTAGTAATTGTGCAAGATGCTTGCCAGGCTCATGGTGCGCTTTCCGGGGGCAAGCCCTTCACCGCCTTTTCCCCATATGTCGCTTATAGTTTTTACCCCACCAAGAACCTGGGCTGCCTGGGCGATGGCGGTGCCATTGTTACTTCCAACAGCAGGATCGCTTCCAGGCTGGCCTGTCTGCGTGATGGTGGCCGCAAGAATGGGGAACAAGTGAGCCGAATGCGCGGTGGCATCAATGCCCGGCTGGACGAAATCCATGCATGTTATCTGCGAGCTTTTCTGCCGCACTTGAACACCTGGAATGCCGAACGAGCGAAATTGGCGGCGCTGTACGATGCAGTTCTTGACGGTGTCCCAGCGGTACGACGCTTGCAGAGTGTCACGGGCTCAGTGAACCACTTATATGTTGTCCGTGTGAAGCGTCGCGATTCATTGCGCAAATATTTGGCTCAACTGGGCATTGGTTCAGCAGTGCACTACCCGGTGCCTCTGCATCTGCATCCGGCCTTTTCTGATTGCAAGCAAAAGCGCGGAGATTTACCCGTTGCCGAAAAGGCGGCCAAGGAAATTGTGTCGCTACCGCTGTGGCCGGGCATGACCGATTCGCAGGTTCAGGAAGTGGCCGAAAAAGTTCGTCAATTCTTTAGGTCCTAGCACGTGCTACTCTAAGGGACTTCTGGCACATGCCTTCTCGATCGCCACTCCCCAAAGTTTGTATCGCTCTCGGGTTCGCTGATCCTACACAACTCCTCGCCCACGCGCGCGCCGAGTCTGCAGCGGGTGAGCGATTTCTGGAATTCCGATTGGATTATCTTCCTCATCCTGAAGACGGGGTGAAAGTGATTCGCGAGTTTTTAGACAAAACCCCCGATTGCAATGTGTTGGCAACCTGCCGACGACATCAGAATCATGGAAAATTTAATGGCAGTATCGACGAACAGATTCGGATTTTGGAATCTGCCGTCGAAGCTGGTGCCCGCGCCGTAGACGTGGAAGTGGAAACTGCAGAGGCAGCCTACGCTCGTTTAGAACATCTTCGAGCTGAGTGCCATTTGATCATCAGTTACCACAACTTTGACGGAACCCCGCCAATGGAGCCTGTTCTGCGTCGCCTGATGAAGTTTCCCGCCTACGCTTACAAGTTAGTTACTACGGCCAAGAAACCATCGGACAGTCAGAAAATATTGTCGCTGGCCAAAGGCAGGCAGCGCGATCCGCTGGTTCTGCTGGCCATGGGTGAAATGGGTTTTCCTACCCGAGTGCTATCCCCGGCGATGGGTGCTCTATACACATACGCCGCACCCAACGCGTCAGAAGGCACTGCCCCTGGGCAAGTTAGCGCTGGTCATCTGCGCAACTTGTACCGCATTGATAAATTCACCAAGGCAGCCAAAATTTATGGAGTGATCGCCAATCCTGTACGACATTCTATTTCGCCTGCCGTACACAATCGCGCTTTTCAATCCCGCCGAATCGACGCCGTATATTTACCTTTTCTGGTTCAACCAACGCATTTGAAGGACTTCATGCTGTTGGCCGATCAAATGCCCATCACAGGTTTTTCGGTCACCATTCCGCACAAGCAAAAGATCATCCGTTATTTGGATGTTGTTGATCCGCTGGCTCGTCGTATTGGTGCCGTCAACACCGTTTGGAAGAAGGCTGGAAAATGGCGGGGAACCAATACCGATGTGGTTGGCGTCACCGGCCCGTTAAGCAAGAAAATCCGCTTGGCAAAATCGTCTATTCTGATTGTGGGTAATGGTGGCGCAGCCCGTGGCGCAGCCTTCTCACTGGCCGATGCCGGCGCGCAGGTATCCATTGCCGGACGCAATCCTGACCGTGTGCGAGCCTTGTGCAAGGTATGCGGGGCCACTCCTTTGATGAAAGAGCAATTGAAGTCACAGCACTTCGACGCCGTTGTGCATGCCACGCCCATTGGAATGTTTCCCAATCCCGATGATTGTTTTTTCCCCGATGTGATTCCAGCCGACCTGGTAATGGACATGGTCTACAATCCAATGGAAACGCTTCTTATCAAACGTGCAAAAGAACAGGGCAGGGAAGTGATTGCCGGTATTGAAATGTTTCTGGAACAAGCCGGGCAGCAGTTCAGCATCTGGACTGGGGAATCGGCACCAAAGCCAGTCATGGAACGTGCGGCGTTAGAAGCGTTGGCGGTATAGTCTCCGCAGCGCCGATTTCAAGGATAATAGCCAAATGACCTCGCAATTCACACGTCGCCAATGGGCGGCTTACTTTGCAGCGCTCCCTTTGCTTGCGCAACAACCGCAAACTTTGCCCGCAACGGTCGCCGAAGATACTGATCAAGCGCGTGCCCGGACAAAATCATTGTCAGTTGAACTTGCCGCTTTTTCTATTCCGATGCACACCGAACCAGCTTTCCAATTCAAGGCATAAGCATGGCAAAATCTCCTGGAAACGACGTTTTCTTCATCCCGTTGACGGAACTCAACCAGCGCTTGTGTTCGAAAGAGTTCTCTGCAGTGGAACTGGCCAAGGCCTATTGTGACCGTCTGGAAAAGCTTGGCCCCGCTTACAACGCGCTGGCTCATTCCTTGCGTAAATCTGCCTTGAGCCACGCCAAAGATGTGGATAGAGAAATCAAGCGAGGGCGTTTACGAGGCCCTCTGCAAGGCGTTCCGTGTGGTGTTAAGGATCTGCTGGACGTCGCTGGTGCTCCTTGCACTTGGGGTGCAAAGCCCTTCGCCACCCAGAAGCCCGATGAAGATGCCACCGTGATCAAGAAACTGAAAAACGCTGGCGCTATCTTGACCGGTAAGCTTTCCATGGTGGAACTGGCCGGTGGCGGCGGATACCGTTACGCTGCCGCTTCCCTGCAAGGGCCGGGTCTCAATCCCTGGGATAAATCCCGTTGGTCTGGCGGATCGTCAAGCGGTCCGGGAAGCGCGGTTGCCGCCGGATTAGTGGGCTTTGCGATTGGTTCGGAAACCTGGGGCTCCATTCTGACTCCGTCGGCGTTTTGTGGTGTTACAGGGCTGCGTCCCACCTATGGTTACGTCAGCCGTAACGGGGCAATGGCCCTTTCCTGGACGATGGATAAAATTGGTCCCATGGCCCGCAGCGCTGCTGATTGTGGTCATATCCTGCAAGCGATTTCTGGTGGCGATGAGGAAGATCCTGGCTCCGCAGGCAAATCTTTTTTCTACGGGCCGCAGTATCAGAAGCCAATTTCGGAAATGCGTTTTGGATTCGCCCCTTCCGATCTGGATCGTATCGCCGATGAGGAAAGTCGAAAAGTGTTTGCCTCAGCGCTGGAAGTGTTTCGTTCTCTAGGCGCAAAAATGGTGGAAACGGAACTGCCTG
Organism: Bryobacterales bacterium; assembly: GCA_043781815.1. Classification (GTDB taxonomy): domain Bacteria; phylum Acidobacteriota; class Terriglobia; order Bryobacterales; family Bryobacteraceae; genus JANXSF01. Next base: position 11,401 of record JAYWBH010000397.1, read on the forward strand.
ATTTCCCATATAACGCAGTGGCCAGCACCATTATTGGTGCTGAAGGATCATCCGTTTTTGAACCTCTGATTACCGATGGCAGAATAGACCAGCTCGCCGATCAACGTCAAATTGTCGGCTTGAAAGCTGGTCTGGAAATTCCCGCCAAAGATTATTTAAAAGCCATGCGTATCCGCTCTTTGGTTCAACAGTCTTTAGCCAAGCTGTTTAGCGATGTGGATGTTCTTATTTCCCCTAGTCGATTCAGCGTTGCCAGTGGATTGAATGAACCGCTTGACCGTTCGTCCTTAACTTCCCTCAAGACCAATCAACGCGGTCTACGTGATCTTGGGGCAGCGGGAAATCTGGCCGGATTGCCTGCGCTTTCTCTGCCCTGCGGATTTGCTGGCGGTCTGCCTTTAGGTATGCAACTGGTGAGCCGACCCTGGACGGAAAACACCATTCTTTTAATCGGCACGGAATTTCAAAATCGAACCGATTGGCACAAGCGGAAGCCTGCCATTGACTAGCGCGCATGACTCCACTGGCCCCCATCCTTGAAGTCAGTTTGATCTTGTTATGCATGGTTACGGCAGTCACCGATATTCGTAGTCGTCGCATTCCGAATTGGGCGGTGGTTGCTGGCTTAACGGTTGGATTGCTGGCAAACAGTTACCTGTTCGGCCGGGCGGGAATGCGATCAGCCGCGCTTGGATTCCTTTGCGCCATCGCCCTCTACTTGCCGTTGTACTTGCTTCAGGGACGTGGTGCAGGTGATTTGAAATTGATGGCAGCCATTGGGGCCATCAGCGGATTTCCAAATTGGATCTTCATCTTTATAATCACTTCCATTCTGGGTGGCGTGATCGTCATTGGCTATTTGTTGTTCAAAGGTGGCCTGTGGAGGGCCTTGAAAAATTCCGTATTTATTGTGAAGGAACTGTTGCTGCTGCGCTCTCCGAGTTTAAGTCGTCCGGAACTTTCCATTCAAAATGCCCGATCCCTAACCATCCCTCACGCCGTTGTTGCAGCCATTGGCACCTTCGTATTTCTGGGTCTAACGCACCTTCCACCACCCAGATGATCCGTTAGCCCGCTTGGCTAATCCTCCGGTTAACCAGTTCGGCTAGCCCTCATACAGATGGGTGAACCTATCGGGCTAAACTAGTAATACTCCGATTCGATTGTCATTGAAGTACTAGCTTTATTTTTCGTAAAAGAAAGCGCTGCGCTATTGGTAGTCATCGCAGATAGTGCGATTCTAGAGCTGTTGGCTAATGACTCATGTTTCTGGGAAAAGAAAGACGCAATGCCGCAAGCGAACTTCGCCGAAGTGAGCAAAAGTTCCGCCACCTTCTTGAGGATGCGGTGGGCTACCTTTGCATTCTCAATGGCCAAGGTTATTTGCAATATACAAGCCCTCCCCTGCAGCGCGATCTAAGCATTCTTCCAGATCAATGGAAGCAAAACTTTCTTTCCCATTACATTCATCCTGAAGATCAGTCCATTTATGAAGCCGCCTTTCTTCAATGGTCGGTTAGCAGTGAGACCTGTCCGGCAATCGAACTTCGTATGCAGGCCACCAACGGTTCCCTTCTGGATGTGGAAGTAACCGCCAATAATCTGCTGCACGATCCCGATATTCAGGGTATTGTGATCCAGGCCCGAAGCATCACCAAAGATCGTGCGGTGGAAGAAAAATTGCGCATCCTGGAATCGGCGATTTCCGAGGCTCATGATGCCGTGCTGGTGGCCAACTCCGGTTTTTCAGAAAGCTCTGAGCCCATCATTGAATACGCAAATTCAGCCATGCAAACTTTATTGGAGGATCACGATTCCCCGCTTGTTGGCAAGCCCGTAGGATATTTGATCGACAAATTGTCTCCTCAAAATCGTGACTTAGCAGTGAAGATAGCCGGTAGTCTTACGGCTGGGAAATCGGCCCAGGCAGTGTTTGAATCGCATACGGCAGCCGGGCGCGTGCGCTGGTTGGATGTTCGCTGTGAACCAATTATGGATCAGTTCGGGAAGCTGCGCCATTGGGTTAGCGTCGTACGCGATGTCACCACGCCGCGTTTGGCAATCCTCCTCGAAAAGGATCGCAGCCGCATTCTTGAGTTGATTGGACGCAATGCCCCCGTGGCAGAAATCCTTACCCTGGTGGCGCACAAGCTGGAAAGACAAATTCCCCACGCCTACGTTGCCATTTTTCGCGTCCAAGGCGATATTTTTTCCTGTGAGGCTGCTCCCTCTTTTCCCATTGAATATCAACATCAGTTACTGACCCAACCAACGGTGTTCGCACTCACTCAAATTCATCACACCAAAAAAGATGTCCAGCCCAGCGTGAAATCAATGAACCTTTTTCTGAAGGTTCCCATCCTGGCTGCAAATGAATCGGTGCTTGGCATGTTGGCTATTTATCATTTTGAAGGGACTACGCTGGATCAGCATCCCGATTGGATTAAGTCTGCCGTGAATCTTGCAGCCATCGCTCTGGAACATCGCCAGATGACTGAAACCCTGGCGTATCAGGCAAAGTATGATTCCCTCACCGGCTTGCCCAACCGGAACCAGTTGGAAGCGCTGATGCCCCAATTCATTGAGCAAGCAAAGGCTTCCGACGATTCCATAGCGCTTGGGTTCCTTGATCTTGATCGGTTCAAACAGATCAACGATTCGCTCGGTCATTTTGTGGGTGACCTTCTTCTAAAGCAAATTGGGATGCGATTGCGTCACGCCCTTTGCCCTAACGATTTTCTTGTGCGCTTTGGTGGTGATGAATTTGTGGTGGTGATGAAAGATTGCAATCCACCGGAAGAAGTCAAAGATCGGGCACGCCGATTCCTCAACGCTTTCCAATCTCCATTCCAAGTGGAAGGCTATGAGCTTCATCTTACTGCCAGCATGGGCGTGAGCGTGCATCCGCAGGATGGCGTTGACATGGATTCCCTACTGCGCAACGCCGATCACGCCATGTACCGCGCCAAGAATCTAGGTAAGAACGAACTGGTGATCTACACACCCACTTCCGGATCAACACCGGTGCAGCGTTTAGAAATGGAATTCCATTTGCGGAGGGCCATTGAAAATCGGGAGCTGCGCCTGAACTACCATCCGGTATTGCACCTCAATGGAAAATTGCATGGGTTTGAAGTACTTCTTTCCTGGCAGCATCCCAACTTGGGGCGAATTGCGCCCATGGAATTTATCCCCATTGCCGAAGAGTCCGCCCTCATTCTTCCCATTGGTACTTGGGTGTTGGAGCAGGCCTGCTTGCAAGCCGCCGCGTGGCAAAGGTCTGGTTACGAACCTGTTCGGATGTGCGTGAATGTTTCTCCGCTGCAATTCGACCGGCCAGGTTTCGTCGATATTGTAGCTTCGGCACTGGCTATCAGTTCGCTTGATCCGCGCTATCTGACTTTGGAAATTACGGAAAGTCTGATCATGCGGAATATGCAGGAAGCATCGGCAAAAATGTTGTTGCTAAGGGCTATTGGGGTGGGAATTGCGATTGATGATTTCGGCACGGGCTACTCATCGCTGAACTACTTGCGTCAACTGCCAGCAGACCAGTTAAAAATCGATCAATCCTTTTTGAAGGAGATGACGTCGGAAACCAGCACCAGTTATTCCGTGATCCAAACCATCACTTCCCTGGCCCATTCCCTTCGACTCAAAGTGATTGTCGAAGGCGTGGAACGGCAAGAGCAATTAGACATGCTCAGCAAAGCTGGGTGTGATTTGGTGCAGGGTCATCTGTTCGCCGAACCAA
>JAYWBH010000398.1:0-1606 GCA_043781815.1 Bryobacterales bacterium
TGTTGAATAGGCAATTTACATGGTGAGCTCCTTTCATCTCACTAGATCAGCCAGGCTTTGCCTGGCGCACCTGATGGACGCCGATGCACGCTGATAACAACAAGTTGGCCAAGGAGCGGGAAAACTAAGTGGCAGTGGGCGAAACCGATTGCTTCACCAATGCAGGGCTCGTTTTTTTCACAAGTGGGGTGGACATTCAGCCAATGCTACTTAGTTTGCCTGCAATGGGACAGGTTCAAGTGTTGGAGCGACGTGTATCAGGCCTTTGAAACCTCGCTCCCTGGAAACACTCCGTCTGTCTGCAATTTCCCCGTCCTCCGCTTGACCTGGAAGTACGGTCCCTGAGAGTATACGTAATACGGAAGACTGTGGAGATTTCGAAAAAGAGGTCAACTTTGCCATCTACAATCACGGGTCCAATGCCCAGAAAAAAGTATGGCGAAACCAGCTTTGGGAAACGGTTCCAGAATTTCCGCAAAGCGCGCGGCTTAACCCAGGTGCAACTGGCCGAGGCTGCGGAAACAACCCAGCGAGCGATTTCCTACTATGAGACCGAATCCCACGGGCAATGGAAGCGCTTTCAGATGATTTCCACGCTTCCCGAGCGCGATCAGAAAGCCGTCGTCCGCTTGATTAATTCTTTAGTCGTCGCCGGGCCAAGGAATTGCGCACAGGGAGAACGCCATGGTTAATGCGTTGGAAGCGAGAGCTCATGAACTGCTCGGCCAGCTTGGCCCTAATCAGCTTGCTGCTGTTGTTCAGTTGTTACAAGTCATGATTCACGAGGACGAAGAGGAACTGACCGAAGAAGACCGCCGCGCAGTGGCCGCGTCCCACGAGTATTTCCGCAATGGTGGCGAGGGGCTGACCTTTGAGCAAGTAGTTGCCGAATGCGGATTCACCATGGACGAAATTCGCGGGTCGCAAGGCAACTAAGATTCCGTGAAGAAAATCCGATTCCTGCCCAATGTGCCGGCTGAGATTCGAGCCATCGACAAGCGCAATGCTATGAAGATTCTGGAGGCCATTCACGGTTACGCAGCAACCGGGGTGGGCGATATCAAAGCGCTCAGCTGAGTTTGATGGGTTGCTCCGGCTGAGAGTCGGCAACTTTCGGGTACTGTTTGGTCAGACCGCCGATACCATCACCACCCACCGCGTCGGCGAGCGCGGCAAGGTCTACCGGTAAGCATGGGTTCGTTTTGCTATTTGCTTGTTGACCCGATTTGTAACACATAAAGGTTCCTCGCGTTTTCTACGTTATGGCTTAGTTTAATATCCGACTGCGAGCGAACCCCCAGGGAACAGGTGGCGAGGCAAGTCGGAATCTGTGAGCGCGAACAAATCGATATCCTCGATGTAAAAGCCCAAACTCGCCGAAAGAGCTGTAAAACTGTCCTTTTTTGCACCCCCGGATAAACATGAAATTGTACCGCTCGGCTCTGCCTCCTTATTGGTGAGTCGAAAAGGTGTAAGTTCAGGCTGACCCAGTATTTCGACCCAGTATTTCACGACGACTTCTCTCGCGTTGTGTGGGGGCATGGCGAGGTTCAGCATATATCCCATGTCTTCCGTCGTGATCGCCCGACGCCGTGTCAACTCGAAC
>JAYWBH010000399.1:0-15139 GCA_043781815.1 Bryobacterales bacterium
AAGAACACAAAGGAACAAGGAAACTATTATGACGAATCGCAATCGACGTGACTTTTTGAAAAAATGCTGTGGATTGAGTGCTGCCGGAGTAAGTGCGCACATTACGCGGCTGGGTCTGATTTCGGCACAGGCGCAAAGTACATCTACTTACAAGGCGCTGGTTTGTATCTTCCTGTTTGGCGGGAATGATTCGAATAACATGGTGGTGCCAACGGATTCGCGCTACTCGCTGTACCAGGGCATGCGTGGTCCGGTGGCGTTGGGACAGGGGACACTATTGCAAGCCGGTGCAAGCGGATATGGATTTCACCCCAGCCTGGTGAACGTACGTCGCTTGTTTAATCAAGCGCAGCCGTCGGCAGCCGTGGTCTTCAATGTCGGCTCGTTGGTTAGGCCAACACTGAAAGCGAATTTGAACACTACGCCGCTGCCGAAGAATCTTTATTCGCATTCCGACCAGGTACAGCAATGGCAGACGTCGGATACCAACGGGGGCTCTTCAGGCTGGGGTGGCCGCATCAACGATTTGATTCTTGCGCAGAATTCAGGATCGTTACCGCCAGGCATTTCGGTAAACGGGGGCAATTCGTTATTCCTGTCTGCGCCCACCACACAAGGGGTCAACTTTTCCAACAGCACTTCGTTCGGATTGAGCACGTTCGGCAATGGCACGGCTAGCAATGCCCGCATTGCTTCGTTGCAGAAAGTGTTGACGTTTGATACCGGTCTGCAAATGATTGGTTCAGCGAACGGCGTTTTGGGAAATGCAATTAAGTCGGCGCAGGAAATCAACGGGGCTTTGGCCAGCGCACCTGCGTTACCGGTGGTTTTCCCGGCCAGCGGATTGGGAAGTCAGTTGTCGCAAGTGGCCCGCATTATTTCTGTGAAGGGCGCGCTGGGCATGAATCGGCAGATTTTCTTTGCGGGAATGGGTGGGTTCGATAACCATGAAGATCTGGTAAACAAGCATTCGCAATTAATGGCTACGCTGGATGCGGCCATCAACGCTTTCCAGACAACGATGGAACTGCGCGGTTCAGCGAACGACGTCACCATGTTTACGGAAAGCGATTTCAATCGTACCGGGAATTCCAATGCCAACTTGGGGACGGATCACGCATGGGGCGGTCATCACATGGTGCTTGGCGGTGCCGTCAAGGGCGGACAGACCTATGGAACTTTCCCGTTGCATCAACTGGGCGGATCTGACGACGCAGGCAACCGCGGCAATTGGATTCCCACTTCATCCATTGACCAATATGGGGCCACTTTGGGTAGCTGGTTTGGAGTGTCCGATGCCGAGTTAAAGTTGATTTTCCCCAATTTGGTGAACTTCGTTGGGAAGGAAAAGTTGGGATTCATCTAGCAGTTCAAACACAGCAAGCAGAACCGGGGGAAACATTTGCTCATATAATGGTTTTTGATGAAGCATCTGATTTCCCTGGCTCTTGCTGTCATTTCTTTCCAGTTAGGAGCGCAACCCACTCCTGCCGCAGCTCGGGCCGCCTCGATTGAGACCACCAAAAATGCCATCCAAGCGGAATGCGAGGTAGCTGCCGGAGGTGACTGGCAGTTGTGGTTCGACAATCTAAAAGCCTATCGCACCGTTATCAAGCCGATGGTGGGATACGCAATTGACAATCCCTGGAAGTCAAAGCCCAACCCCAAAAACACCTACGCCATTATGCGTTGGCCTTCCGACCCCAACCAGTATGTTCATGCCAATACAGCCATTCCACTTGGGTTCGTTGAGGATCAGGATCCCGCTCATTGGGTGAAGCGTATGCCACTGTTGAGCATTGCTCAATTCGTGCAATCAGGTGGTAGGATTCCCCTTCCTTTTCTGGATGACAACGACCCCATTCATTGGGCCAGGCAGATGCCGATGATCCGCATTGCAGTGATGATGAAATCCTGGTTGGCGGAGCGTGGCATTGATCTGATTCTGGTGCCGGTCCCAGTGAAGGCGGAAATTTATGGGGACAAATTGGTCGCCGATCAAACGTTGGTTCCTGCGAATAAGAACGTGATCCCGCACATGAGGCGACGGTATCTGGAATTTCTGAATGCGGGAATTGAGCTGATCGATTTGTATCCGCTGTTCATGAAAGAACGGCAGCAATTGGACCTTTTCATGGCAGCCGATACGCACTGGATGCAGAAACCACAACGCATTGCTGCGGAACAGATTGCCGCCCGCTTGCAACGTTACCCTTGGGTGCAGGCTGCGCAAAAAGCCCCACTTCGTTATGCCGAAACCATTGAAAAAGATCGTCCAACGTTTGCCATGTTTTGGGATTACCTGACCACGGAGGAACAAACGGCACTAATGCCCTATCGTAAAGAAACCATAAAAAAACTGGTGGCCAAGGGCGGTGGGGAAGCTGTGGTGGAATCGCCGAATTCGCCTGTTTTGCTGGCTGGTGACAGCTACATTGCCTACGATTATCCGCTGCAAGCAGGCATTGTTGGGTTGCTGGCGCAGCAGTTAAATCAACCGGTAAGCATCCAGCGAGTGGCTGGTGCCTTTGACGGAATATTTCGTGACATGTTCCGCGATCCGGCCATATTGAGAGGCAAGAAGGTTGTGATTTGGCTATTGAATGATGAGCCGGTTGGACGGGGAGACATGTGGCCGAAAAACTTCGCTCTGCCCAGGCGGCCAGCCGTTACTAAGTAGCTTTGGACTTTAGTTCTGAGAGAGCGGATCTGGCGGGTGGATCAAACTGTGGGCGGCCGCTTCAGCTTCTGCTTCAGACCCAACAGCGCGGGTATAGTTGGAATATTTAATATCCAGTTCCGCGCGACCAGCCAAGCGCGTTTCAATAAAACTTTTAATCATTTTGGGAACGGCAATTCCGTCTTGGAGAATGTATTCTCGAACAAATTCCACTTTTTTCAGAAAGAGTGAAGGGCTCTTCACCAAACGCCCACTTTCACGCACTGGCATGTAGGTTTCGCTATCAATCCATAATTCACCCTTGAACAGGCCCACACGCTTCTCTTTGGGGGTCAATTCGTAAACGTAAACCGGACGATTTTCCACCTGGATCAGCCTCTTGAGCTTGAATTTGTAGTTTTTGTCACTGATGGACATGTCCGAACTTTTTTCGTTAGTTTCCTGTTCCAATTGAAGATATCGGGCGATCACTTCTTTCTTGATCGTATTGTCACCGGTGAAAGAGAGTGTATTGAAGGTGATCTTTCCCAGCTTGGAAACAAAGCGGAGCGCGCGCAACTTGCCTTCTTTGTGTAGTTTGGGCATGCGGGCGTCGAAACTCATCTCCATTTGCAGCCCGTGCAGCTTCTCTTCCTGCGACTTGCTGGCTTCAAAGTACCGCTCCAGGATTTCTGGACGGGAGTCTGCTTCCATCTCAAAAGCTTCTGCAAGTGCGAAGACTGGAGAGAAAACTAACGAGATGCAAAGAACAAATGCTAGATAAGACGATCGGATCAATATTCCTCAAATGGTGCCGCTGGAAGCGAATGTAAACCTGCACCTTTAACTCTATCAATTAAAGACGGATGATTCAAATGGCAGGTTCCCTTAAACTGGGAAGTATGACTGAACTAAAACTTGGGTTGCGACTCGAACAGAGTACCATTGTTACCGCAGATTTGGCAGTAAATTTTCTGGGCTTGGAATCAGCCCGGATCCTGGGAACTCCTTTCATGATTATGCTCATGGAAATAACCTGTCGCAACTGTGTCAAACCGCACCTTCCCGAAGGATTTGATACGGTTGGAACCATCGTCAATATCCGTCACTTGGCGGCCACTCCGCTTGGAGCAAAGGTTCGGTTTACATCTGAACTTATCGGCATTGAAGGCAAACGTGTGACCTTCAAAGTGGAGGCATTTGATGCAACCGACAAGATCGGCGAAGGCCTGCATGAACGGGCTGTGATTGACGTGGCTAAATTTGGTGCCAGAGTCTCCCAAAAACGGTCTACTTAAATGTCACGGCAAGACCTTTCATTTCATCCTTCACACGGGTGTCAGGCTCAACCCAGGTGATCTTATGTTTGGGCAATGCAGCCACCAATTGCCGTAGGTCGAACTGTTGCAGAAGGCCGAACGCAAACTGCTCCGGATATTTTTCCACGGTCCAATTATTTTCGATCACTTGGTGCAAGCTGCCCAAGCCATTGTGCATTTCGATTTCCTGGATCAGGTTACGATTCGTGGCCAGCGCCACCAGCCCAACAACCCCCATCCTGGGGCCTTCCGTAATCAGGCGCGTGGGGAATTTGCGATCTTCTATCAGCCATCGGGCCACGGCATTGATCTGAGCCGCGTTAATGGCCAGAGGCCGCTCACCCAGGCCGGAAATCAGCACCTGAAACAAGAAGTCGCGCTTACCGCCGTTTGCTTCGCCCATGCCGAGCGTGTCGAGAAGCACGACACGATTCCCATCGTCCAGTAATTTGCGCACCAATAAAGACTGCTTCGCTTTTCCCGCATCGCCAGTAAGTAGAACCGTCTGCCTGGGCTGTGGACCTTCCAGTTCAGTGGCGGCCAGGGTCCATTCATTTCCCAATTGCAGTTTCCAATATTTCGCCTTAACACCATCCTGTTCGTCCGACCCCATTGGAACGGCCTCGGCGCGATATGTTGGCGATTTCAAAAAGTGCCGGATAGCCTGTTCGGTGGGCGGTCTCTTTTGCTGCGGTAGTGACGCACAAACCCGCATGGCCAATGTGTGCAGGTTTCCTTGTTCCACAGGCATAGCTACTTTAAGCTGCTCCACCGTCCGCACTTCGCTTTCCGACGGAATTTCCGCTAAAGGAAACGTGGTGCTGCCAGGGTAGAATTCATCGCGCAAAAGTCGGTATAAAGCTTCGCGGTTATCTTTGTCGTAATTGTGGCCGTTGCTGTAGTTGAAATGATAGCGGAGCTTATTGGCAGCTCCCAATAGCGGATATACTTGCCGACTGGCTTGCAATAGAGGGCCCGGGGCATAATCGGCGCGAAAGCAGCAGTTGTCTTTTGCGTTGTGGGTAATCTGAATAGCCCGCGGGGCCATCAATGCGGTCAGGTGCGTATAGTCCGCTATGGACGCCAAATCTTGAGGAGTCTGTTCGGAATCGCCTAAGTCAAGGTCGGGCCACTGGCTGCGAGTTACAAAGCTGGAGTAACCTGCCACAGGCATGGCCACTTTCACACGAGTGTCCAGTGAAGATAGAAAAATAGTCTGCCAGCCACCACCGGAAAGTCCGGTAACAGCCACCCGCGATGGATCGGCATTGGGTCGCTGCAAGAGTAAGTCAAGCGATCGTGTCAACGATAAGTAGAAAACGCCAACGCCACTGGTACCGCACAAATCCAACTGGTTTAACTTGTAATGGGATTGGTCGGCATCGGACTTCATCTGCCCCATGCCGATCCATTCCGGGTTCAGAGCGATGATGCCGCGCTTTGCCAAATTAATGCAACGCTGTTGGATATAAGACGTGGCAACGCCCACTCCTTCGTGCCCATTCACGTTCAGCACAACGGGAGTCTTGGCTGTGATTTGATCTGGTTCGTAAAGGAGCGCAGGCAGCCAAAATCCGGGGGCCACTTCAAACCGCAACTTCTTCACCTTGTAGCCGTCGCCTTGGATTGTATCGGCCCATTCTACTTTCAGCGGCGCCTTGGCCCATTCAGCAACGGCCCCGCGCAAGACAACTTTGCTTAAGATGTCGGCCCGCAGTCGATCTGCATACCTGGTCCAATCCGCTGCAGAAGTGAAGGTAGGCAACAGGGGAACTCGCGAGGCAGTGTAAGCTTGCTGTTCCACTTGCGCTTGTTGAGGATCAAGGACAAGGTGGCTCAGCAGGAGGTCGAGCGCGGAGGGCTGCTGTGCATAGGTCGCCGCAGCGGAAAGAAGAAGGCAGAGGAGTGGCTTCATGACTGAGGCCAGTTTATCAGAGGCTTTCACTTTGGAGGGAGTGGTGTGTGTTATTCGTTAGTGTTGGCTTACGCTTGAGGAACCAATTCCATTTTTTCTATTTATCAAATCTCTTTGACCGCAGCGGATCGCGCTGAGCCTTTAGGAACAAAACTGAAGTCTTGGGTTGATCACCCAGTATTGGCAAGTTGTCTTTGCAAATTGACCCGTCCGAATACTGGCGAAGATTGGTCAGAAAAAGTGGCTTCGGAATTGGCGAGAGTCTTACTATTACCGCATGCCCAATACGAACTCGGTACTTATAATGATTCCTTGCCTTGTGTGTTGTCTCCCAATTTTGTTCCGAAGGGCTGTTCCCTAATTCACGGCAACGAACTGCTGGGCCGAGTGTTCCCTTTGGATGGATCTCGCGTAAGCCGATTTCATCAAACCACACACACGATTGATGGAGTGTTTGACGCACTGCAACAATCTGATTGTGAGATGCCTCTGAACTGGGATCCGCCCAAGGACCTTACCACGGCATATGAAGTCTTACCGGTTACCTACTTCTGGACGCGCTGATTGGTAACACCGATAGACATCACGAGAATTGGGGCATCTTGCAAGAACCAGACGAGGCAATGGCTCGCCGTCATTTGGCACCGACCTATGACCATGCCGCATGTTTAGGCTTTAATCTCCAAGACGCCGCCAAGGCTGCTCGTCTTTCCAGTAATGACTCCGGCTTTCAAGTTGTAGCCTATGCTGAAAAAGCACTTTCCGCACTCTATGCGAATCAAAGTGATTCCAAGCCACTCACTACAATCGGGGCGTTCCAACTAGCCGCTAATAGGCACTCGCGTGCAACCGAAGCGTGGATGAGTAGCCTTCAGCGCTTAGGGGAAGATCGCTTTCAAGCCATCCTGCTTGAAGTGCCGCAACAACGCCTATCTGCCGAATCAAGCAAGTTTGCACTGCGTATGTTGTTGCACAATAGAAAGAGGCTGTTGAATTTGGCCTGAAACAAAATGGAAAAAACGATCTATTTGGCGTGGCAAGACTCCAATTCACGGAGATGGTTTCCCATTGGGCGGCTACGTTCAGATGGCAGAAGCTTCGTTTTTGTCTATACAGGCGGGGCTTTGGAGGCCCAAGAGCACGCTGGCTTCTCACCCCTGGCCACCTTTCCGCAATGGCATTCGGTGTATGAGTCAGACAAACTCTTTCCCTTATTCGCCAATAGGCTGTTGCGTTCCTCCCGTCCTGATTTTCAACAGTACCTCAACTGGCTGAATGTTCCAGAGTCAGACCCAGACCCTTTGCTGATCCTGGCCAGGAGCGGCGGGCAGAGGGTTACCGATACCATGAACGTTTTCCCCTACCCAGACCAAGTTGAAGAAGGTGTGTATGAAACTCATTTTCTGGTTCACGGCCTAAGCCACATGACTGCTGAATCTAGTGAGCGTGCTTCTCAACTTCAGCCGGGTGAAAGCCTATCTTTGATGTGGGATTTTCAGAACCCTTTCGACCCCAACGCACTTGCCTTGCGAACCGCTGAAACTTATAAACAGGACATGTTCCTTGTGGGATATTGCCCGCGCTTTCTCAGCGGGGATATCTTGAAGCTTATGGACCAGCCCGGGAACAGTCCATTGATTGTGGTGGAGCGAGTGAACCCTCCACCTTCCCCTTTTCAGTTCCGTATTCTCTGCAAGCTTCGCATGAAGTGGCCTGCTGGCTTTAAGCCATTTTCCGGGTCAGAATATCAACCATTGCGAGCTGAATTAGAAATGCAGGATCGTGTCGCTTAAAAGCGCAAAGGGCCTGGCGGCATGCCACCAATGCTGAAGGAACCCCGCAAGCTTTTTCGCCGCCGGAGCTCCGTTTTGCGCGTGTTCCTTAAGAGATCCCCTGCAGTGCTCTGGTAAGATCAGGGACATGCGCTTCCTCATCTTGGCTGTGGCTGTAGCTGCCTCTTCCACTCTTGCCTTGGCCCAGCGCGTGGTGGATCCTGATGCTCCATGGAAGGTGGAACGGGCGGGTACACCTATGAATCGGCCTGCGCGACTTGCTTTGTCCCAGGATGTGGCCACTATAAACGACGGGGAATTTGTACGGCGGGTGGGATCGCTGCTCACCCTGGCGGGTAAGCCGTTTCGCTTCAATGGCAACAACCTGTATTACAACCAGGCCGACATTGTCTATGGACGTACGGCTGGCGTTGAAGAAACATTGGACAAGATGGCTACCTTGGGGATGAACGTCGTGCGGTCGAATGCCCACAATGACAATGTGGTTTCCGGCGACCCTGCGGCGATACAATTGCAACCCGGGATCTACTCCGAATCAAGCTTAGTTGCGCTGGATCGATCTATTGCACTTACTAAGTCGCGTAACATCCGCCTGATCTTGAAATTGACGAATAACTGGACAGCTTACGGTGGCATTCAACGTTATGTGACCTGGAAACTGGGCCGTGCACCGACGTCCAATGAAACAGGGTTGTTCTATACCGATGACACCATCAAGAACTGGTTTAAAGACTATATCAAGATGCTACTTTCACGGAAGAATACCGTGACTGGAATCACCTACCGTGACGAACCCGCCATCCTGGCCTGGGAATTGGGTAACGAGTTGCGCAACCCTTCCGTGGGCAAGGCCGATGCGCTGCTGCAATGGACCGCAGAAATCGCCGCTTACATCAAGCAGTTAGATTCAAATCATCTGGTAGCCGATGGGGGCGAAGGGTTTGATGACGATCCCACACTTTACGCGGGCATGAGCAATCGTTATTCCGTGGGCGGAACGGAAGGGTGCAGTTACCACCGCTTAATCCAGATCCCAGAATTAGATATGGTGAGTTACCACCTGTATCCTGCAGGTTGGGGGATGAATGACGGCAACGATTCAGCCATCTATATTCGGCGTCATGAAGAGCTGGCTCGCGATGCCGGGAAGGTCGCTTACTTTGGCGAATACGGCAAACGGGCGAACAATCAAAGTCCGGCAACTTGCAGCAATGCACCGGGTCGCGCCTTTGATCCGCAACGTTCCGAAGTGTACCAATCCTGGATAAATTACAGTGGGTTGGAACAGGCAAGTGCCGGGGTGATGGTGTGGCAACTAATCAACGACGGCAAGAATGATTGCGAAGGCTTTCAAGTGTACTGCCCACAGGACACGCAAAGTTGCGAGGTGCTGCGGCGCACATCGGACAACATAGCGGCTTCTCCAGTTGCTGTATCAGCGGCCAGTTACAGAGGACTAACATTGGCCAGTGGATCCATTGCAAGCCTCTTCGGAACCGGGCTGGATTCATCAACAGTAACTCTTGTTGACGCCAAGGGCACAACTTACGACGCGCCACTTTTCTTCACATCTGCTGGACAAATCAATTTTCTTATTCCAGAAAATGTACCCAACGGTGGAACCGTGTTGCGAGTGATGCGCAATGGTGCAGTTTTGACGAGTGCTCCTTTGATGGTGGCGTCATCCGAGCCGGGCTTGTTCAGCGCAACTGGCGATGGCAAAGGCTTGGCCGCTGGGATCGCCATTGAAGTGGCCAAAGACGGAGCCAGGCAGAGTCATCTACTGGCTCGTTACGATGCAGCACAAGCTAAGTATGTGGCCATCCCAGTTACAATTCCACCCGGCGGAACTGTGGTGTTGTCCCTGTTCGGAACTGGTGCGCGCGCCGATTTGACAAAAGTCTCTGCCAAGGTAAATGGCCTAAATGCAGACGTACTTTTTTCGGGCTCGCAAGGAGAGTTTGTTGGCTTGGATCAAGTGAACATCCAACTCCCACAAGGGCTGACCGGATCAGGCGAAGTGGATGTGGAATTCGTCGTATCGGGAAAGACAGCGAACTTCGTGCGCGTGACGATCAACTAGGCGACGGTTCCACTGCCCAACACAAGTCCAGCAGGTAATTCTTCTCCGAAGACACGACCCATGGCGTCAAGATCTTTGCCACCTTCGCCTTCCAAAACCGAGAGCCATTTTTCACCATCTGGCCGACGTCGTAACTCAGTGCGAAGCGAATCAATGGTTGCCGTTGGCAAATCAATGGTAACGTTGCCAGTGCGGCGAGCCAATCGGGCGACGGCTTCCGCAGTGCCTTCGATAGGCGCCAAAACTTCCGCCCATCGCGATGCAGTTGCTGCTGGCAGCACTTGATTTAAAGGGCCGTAGAATAGCTCCCTTGAGCCCAATCGCGCGATGCACCACAGCTCACTGGGTTTGTAATCGCCCGACTTTACCTTTTTGATCAGGGCATCGCCCAGCTCATTTCTTGTACCTGCGGGAAGATGTTCCAGGCTGGAAGCCATGCGCCACATTTCGCGAACCAGGCTGCTATTCAGCCGCACCGGCTTGCCACCCTTCAGCCCCAGATTTGCCGACACTCGTTGGTACAGATCCACTTGCTGATTGCGATTCAAACCACCGGCCACGCGGCCCCAGAATATCCACCATTCGCTCTGATTTTGAACTTGCGTAGCAAACACCAAGCCTTGTGCGTAGATGCGACGAGCCTGTTCCATACGTAATTCATCACCCGGATATCCGAAGCCAGGTCGTAAACATAACCCGGCCAAGTTCAACCAACGCGCTTCATGTGATGCCGATTTTTTGCGCCCTTCCGATAACTCCAGGAATAAGTCGCCCAATCGGCGGATGGCAGTAAGTGGCCAGGAACTGCGTCCTAATGCCATGGCTGCTTCCAGCTTTGCCGGTAACTCTTCAGGCGGTAGTGTGCCTTGTGGCCCAAATGCATCCGTAACCAATTGGATGGCTGTTTCCACCGCTTCGTCACTCACCACAGCGGCGGCGCGCTTGTTGACTGCACCTGCTTTTGCAGCCTTGCGCAGTTCGAATTGCAGCCGCCAGCGATGTTCGCTTTCGAGCGAATCACACCAAGTTTCAAGAGTGCCCACTTCAGTAAGCTTGGCCCCTATTTTCACTGGAATCAGCCGTTCGCCAACCGGTTTGCCGAAACGGATCAGCGCGTTCAAAGGGGCGTGTAAGTGAAGCTCAGATTCCAACGCGGCAGCGGGAAAGTCCACTAAGTCACCCAATTTATCGTCAGTCCGAGTAAGTGAGCTATACAAACGAAATAACACCGGCTTGTTCGCGACTAACTTCAAATTCGGCACGTCCAGGGTAAGTGTGGCACCTTCTTCCACACCTCGCGGAGCCAGGCAAATCGTGCGGATAACTTCACCCGCATCGCCCACACCTAAATAGTAAGTGCGCGGCAACCCACCGCGAACCAGCACGCCATTGCCAGTGGTGCGTACATGAGAATAGTAGGCAGCACCGACGGCGACTGCCAAATCAAGATCCTGATTTTCAAAAATGATTGGTCGCTTGGAGAACCATTTTTCCAGAACATCGGCCACACGATCACGCAAAATTGCCGGGATAAAAAAGCCACCGTTGAACAGAATGGCATCGGGCACTGCCCCACCAGCGCTCTCTAGAAACGCAGCTAAATGCCGAGTAACAGCGGGATCGGCCACGTAGGGCAGGCCCAGTTCCCGAAACACACTCTTCTTATCTTCTTTGGGACGGTCACTGAGTTCGCAAAATGGAACAAATCCTTCCAGCGCCAGTTCCAGCACTTCAGCCTTTGTGATCTCAGTACGCAGTGTTCCGCCGATGAGCGATGAGCCCCCACCCAGCACTGTGATCTCAACTTTTTCAAGCGACGCATCGGCCAGCATCTTTTCTTTAGCCGAGGCACATTGCCGACGCAAACCGCTGCGTTGACGAATGGAAAGCTGCGTGCCTAACTTCGCTTCCACTAACCAAGCCAACGTTAAATCTAAGTTGTCGCCGCCCAATAGTAAGTGCTTGCCCACAGCGGTGCGCGTGAAATCAACTAAGTCACCAGTGCGGGAAACTTTGATCAAAGTGAAATCGCTAGTGCCGCCGCCGACGTCGCAAACCAGCACAGTCATGCCGTCAAATAGACTCTTGCGCGATTGCGCCAAGTGATTTGCAATCCATGAATAGAAGGCTGCGGCGGGCTCTTCAATCAGCGTCACTTTTTCCAGACCCGCTTCTTTGGCGGCCATCACCGTAAGTTCGCGAGCCTCAGCATCGAACGAAGCTGGGACAGTGAGTACCAGATCCTGTGTTGCCAATCGTAGGTCGGGATGGGCCTTGTCCCAAGCCTCGCGCATGTGAGCCAGATACTTTGCCGAGACTTCCACTGGCGAAAATTCGCGTGACGATTCCTGCACATCCCACGGAAGGATCTTTGCTGTCCGATCCACTTCCGCATTAGAAAGCCACGATTTTGCCGAATGAATACTGCGAGTAGGAACTAGAGCCCCTTGTTCGCGAGCATAGACGCCCACCGTTGGTTCCCGATCACCGACATACAAAAATGAAGGCAACGTTCGGCGCAGTTCCGTTATCCCAGCGGCCACTTGCTGCGGAATTTCAAAAATATGAATCGGCGGAAATTCGGCTTCCTCCGCTTCCAGTGGATCTATATACGCCAGCGCGCTGTTAGTGGTTCCTAAGTCAATTCCAATTTTCATTGCACTCGTTCCCGAACATTAAATTCCAATTTCCAGCGCTGCCCATCGCGCGAAACACACCACAGTTCTAACACACCAGTTTCCGTAACCACACTTTCCAGCGTGACCCGAACCACGCCCGCTTGCACTTGCTTATCAGCATGCTCCATCCAGACCTCAATAGGGCTCAACTCTTCCAGTTCGTCACCCACTAATTCAATCATCTCGCCTGGGGCATCTTTCTTGCGGATGGACGATGCGAAGAAGCGGAACTCCGCCGGTTCGCCAACCACTAAGCCGAACTCACTGGCAGCCACTGGCACCGATGTCCCTTCTTCCATGCCGAATGGCGCAACCACCAGCGCTTTCACGGGAGGCCTGAAGCCAGGTACCGCAGGCATCGCCGATTCAATGCCGATGTAGTAAGTGCGCGGAACGCCGCCGCGAATGCGAATCCCCCGACCCTGCCGCGCTTGTCCATAGTAAGCCGCACCACGGGCCACCGCATGCATCAGGTCTTCCCCTTCCAGTACCGCACATTCAGGCATGTTTTCCGCAGTCAGCCAGCCGTTCAGTATCTGCATCAACCGTCCGCGAACTAACGGCGCACGCAACACGCCGCCGTTGAACAGCACATGCGTTGGAGCCGCGAGTCCACTGTGGGTTCGGCGAATGTTCACCGCCGAAGGCTGCCGTAAAAACTTGGCTAGATGCTTCGGAATAGCGGCATCCGATGCGTAGGGCAAACCAACTTCCTGCAGGCCACTTCGCTTGGACTTCAATGGCAGGTCGTCACTGGAAGTCTCCGGCAGAAATCCGTCACTGAGTAAGTGGTCAATCGTTTCGCGTTTCAGTGTGGCCTTAATAGTCCCGCCGATCAACCCCGTTCCACGACCAAGAATAGTAACTGCTTCTTCGGTTGCCGTTGCCCCTTCAGCCAGTAACTTCTCTTTGGCAGCACGACAGCGTTGCCACAATACGTGAAGCTGCATGGCGTCTAACTTAATGTTCCGCGCGGCAAGATCCTGCTCCACTGACTTAGCCAGGGCTAAGTCAATGTTATCGCCGCCCAATAAGATATGCTCGCCCACTGCGACTCGTTCCAACTCTAAGTTGCCATCTTTATCGGTCACAGTGATCAGCGTGAAATCAGTGGTGCCACCGCCAATGTCTACAACCAAAATCAGATCGCCGGAATGGACCCGATTCCGCCAATCGGGATGGCGTTCCAGCCAGGCATAAAACGCCGCCTGCGGTTCTTCCAGCAACACCACTTCACCGTATCCGGCAGTGCGGGCGGCTTCCAGAGTTAGGTCCCGCGCAACCGCGTCGAACGATGCTGGCACCGTGATCAGCACTTGTTGCTGGGCAAGAGGAGCGTCGGGATGCAAGTGTTCCCAGGCATGGCGTAGATGTTCCAAATACTGTCGCGATGCAGCCACTGGGGAAATCTTCGTGATTCCCTCAGCCGCATTGGCAGGCAGCAGCGCGGCATTGCGATCAATCCCCGCAAAGCAGAGCCAGCTCTTGGCCGATGTTACTAGGCGACCAGGCACTTCCACGCCACGTTTCTGCGCGTAGACGCCTGTGATCATGGTTGGCGAAGGGTTCCAGGGTAGCGGATTGCTATCTGGGGCGAACTCCGTTTCCTGCGGCAGATAGAGAGACGACGGCAGCAGCAGCTCCTCGCCAATTTCGCCACGATTGATCAGTTGCGGAATCGCGAATAGGTCGACAGGTACAATTTCATCGTCGATGTTCAATGGGGCATAGGCAAGGCACGAGTTAGTGGTGCCCAGATCAATGCCAACAACATATTTTGCGGACAAATGGATTTCCTACTCGATCTCAATTTCAGCTTGCGCCAGTATGTTCGGGTTCTGACCACCAGGAATGGCCGGAAGACTGACCTTTTCCACCTTCCAACCTTTATGGCGTAAGGTGCCGCCCTGGGGCTTGCCTTTGGCCGGGACATTGCCCAAAAACTTGACACCATCAGCAGCCATCGCCCCAGCAGCGGTGGCAGTGGTCGCCGTACCTTCCACACCGTCAATGACCGGTGCCAAGGTGAAATACCGCTTCAAGGCAGTGGCCGATTGTTCCTGCAGGCTGCGCACGGCGGACCCAACTTGATCGTCAGAATAGCCGGAAATGTCTTCCATAAGAAAATCCACCAGACGGGCATCGCGTTGCAGGATGCCCAATAACTGCAAGGCCCCATCAGACGCGCGGACTTCCTTAACAGGCGCAACCGGCTTCACTTCGATAGGTTTGACATACCCAAACGTGCGGGCATCATCTTCAGAAAGCTTTCCTGTAAACAGAATGCTGAAGGCAGCGGAAAGGCGTGACAAATTTAGAAATCTCCCGAAAGACTAAGGATACAACGTATGGGTATGTGGAAGCTTTAGGAAATGGGTTTGAGGGGTACTGGGGGTCTGCACTTGAAGTCCTGGATGTCAGATAAATGGCCGGTAGAGTAGGAGGGGACCAAAGTGCCCCTCCCCTCGTCGAACCGGACGTGCAGATTTCCCGCATCCGGCTCTCCTGGAAACCTTCGTCAGCTGGCTATCGCGGGGGCTGGAGCCTGATGAACTCGAGACCGAGCCGTTGGAAGTAGGCGTAATAGGTCACTCCTTCGAGCGGCTCCACTTATCCGGCTCGCCACTTCCGCCACCCGGTTCCACCACTGGGGTTTCCAGCCACATCCGGATCAGTTTCAGTACGCTCCGGT
>JAYWBH010000400.1:0-5205 GCA_043781815.1 Bryobacterales bacterium
AACACGGCGCAAATCTACGCCCCATTTGAAAGTATGATTATTGAAATTCTTAGTCCAAGTGTTGACCAGGTTAATATTGGCCTCGGCACGCACCCACGGTATGCTGGGCGAATATCCAATTACGGGATTGGAGTATCCACCATTCAGATTGATACCGACGATGCCGCTGGAAAAATTGTCGATGTTGACGCCGGGAACTCCCAGTTGGTCGGAAGCCTTGGTTCCGTAGTCAGTGTTTTGGGCGACGTTATTATAGTGCGCAATGCCCACACGTACCTCAGTAACTAAAGTGTTAGTCACCAGGCGATTGTAGTTCAGGCCAGCGCTATAGGTTTTTTGAATGCCAACGCCCTGGAACGCTCCTTGTGCAGGACCACCGGCAATACCGAAAATCGGAGCCTGTGAAGTTACCGGGCGGCCAAAACTGAAGCGACCGGTCATGCGGTCTTTATCTGTGATATTCCAATCCATCTTGTAGTCGAAGGAATGGGAGTCCTTATAGAAGGGCAGTAGCGCGAAATAATTATTGGTATCGCCAGAGAGGTTCGGAGCAGGTACAAGTCCCAGGATCTTGGTCGAAATGGGATTAATGCGACTGGTGGGAATAATGTTCCCTTGGAATGGAACTCGTCCTGTGCCATCAGCATTACCGGTGGCCGGATCATAGATGACAGTGGTGGACCGTGCAAGGTTCCCCGACCGCAGATCCATAGCAGGAATGCTTACCCGATTGGTATTGGCCTGATGATCCGATACGCGCAAATAATCGCCAAAGAAAAACAGTTTATTCTTGATCACATGTCCGCCGATGTTGCCGCCGTAGTAGTTGTAGGTTTGGTGGCCAACGGACGGGTTGAAGAAGCTACGGGCATCGAATTCGGAATTGCGGAGGAACTCGTAAACCGAACCGTGCAGACTGTTGGTGCCAGACTTCAATTGCACGTTGGTCACGGCACCGGATGCGCGGCCCAGTTCGGCATCGAAATTTGAAGTAGATACGGCGACGGCCTGAATCGCTTCAATGGGAGGCGTCATGATCTGTAACAGGCCGGTACGTTGATTATTATCCACGCCCTCAATCATGTAGTTGTTCCCTTGACGCATGTTGCCGTTCACTTGGGTCTGCAGAGTATTGGCGGCATTGAAAAACTGGGAATGTTGAAAAGAAGATCGAGTGGTTCCGGGAACTAGATTCAGCAAATTCTGATAATTGCGACCAGTGCCCAACGGCAGACTGGCGGCAATTTCTCTATCAATTTGACGACCGGTGTCGGAGCGATCCGTCTGCAACAACGGCGTATCGGCCCTGACCTCAATACTCTCGCTGACGTTACCAGGCTGAAGCACAAGGTCCACACGGGGAGACGTGTTGATCTGAAGTTCCACCCCTGTGCGGCTGGAGCGTTTGAAGCCAGCGACCTCAGCAGAGACGGTGTATGTTCCCGGCGCAAGGTCGGGGAAATTATAATTGCCACTCTCGTTGGTGGTGGTAGAACGAGAAATGCCAGTGTTGGATTCGGTGATGGTGATCTTGGCGTTTGGCGCTGATGCACCGCTTACATCGGTGATTGTGCCGAGTAAGTTTCCGGTGACGGCTTGTGAAAACGCTGTATTTGTAGCAAATAGCAGGACTACCATCGCGAAGATGGACGCTTTTAGCTTCATGGCTAACCTCTCTTTCTGAAGATGGAACAGACTTGAAGGAGTCTGTTCACGAGTTTGTGACCCTAACTCATTATATGTCCACGATTGCAAAGAAAATTGCGGAGGCGGATGGATCGTTGTTAATTCAAGCGTAAAATCGAGCTGCATGGAATTCGGTCGTGATTCGCGCCGCACTCACATTTTCGCCGCAGCCACTGTTTTGGTAATCGTCTACTGTGCTGGAGTCGTCGGTGGGGGCAACTGTTTGGCATCCGTCAAAATCAAGCTGGTCCTACCTGTGGTATTGTCGAACACTTCCAAGCTGGGCACTATATTGCAGTCGAACCTTTGCATCACGATTGGGGAAGGGTTTGCGCCACCAGAGTAGCCGAACAACAACACTGCGCGAATTTCGGCGCGGGGATCACTCCCATCGGGCAATTCATCCATCCGAAGATCAAGCGACGCGGCTTTTCCAGTTTTTAGAGTAACTACTTTCTGCTTTAAGAGTTGACCCTCGGCGTCGAAAAACTGAAGAGTAACACTACAGCTTGACGTTGATGCCGGTGCTGGGCTCCCCAGATTTAACGCATTGACTCGTGCACTCTGACCAGCAGCAATGCCGATCATTGCGAACCCTAAGCCCGGTTGCGAACCAGACTGAGCGCTTGCAATATTCAAGATCAACGCAAATAGGACAGTCAGCAGAGAGAATCGATCCAGAAATTTCATTGGCATGTTGCACTCCCTTTTTCTAGTTTGCATCATCCTCAGATTTTGTCAACCAACTTCATTTGGGGTTAGGCCGGGGTTAGTCGACGAGTAAGCAGTTCTACTGGTTTAATTCTCTATCTGGAACTTACTATGACATTCGGCATATTACAACAAAGTCGCATATGGCGTAAAGTTGCTAAGTCACAAATGTGGCCAAAAAAAGGAAACAACCATGTTCAAATCAGCATCTTTATTTATTTCACTCGTGTCACTTATTGGCTCTGCTGATTTGGTCATGGCCCAGCCACGTCCAAATTTACAACCGCATGTTACTCCCTGGGAAGCGGTTACTCCGTCGGCCAATGCCGAGAAGGTTAGGGGCACGTCTGCCCCCAGTATCCCACTGACTCCCACGACGTGGACGTTAATTGGCCCGCAGCCACTGAATTCGAACGGTGCTGCTGGGAATGTCAGTGGACGGATAACAGGCATTGCCGTAGACCCTACCAATGCCAGCATCATATACATTAGTGCTGCTGGTGGCGGCGTTTGGAAAACCACCAACGGAGGCACGAACTGGGTGCCTGTAACCGATAACCAGCAGACGTTGTCGATGGGTGCCATCGCCATTGCCCCAAATAACGCAAGTGTGATTTATGCCGGTACGGGTGAGTCCAACAATTCTCTGGATTCGAACTTCGGTCGCGGTATTCTGGTATCCACCAATGGTGGCGCAACCTGGACGCTGCGGACCGGCCCTGCGGGAGTATTCAATAACAGCCGTTTAACGGTTGCCAGGATTGCTGTTGATCCCACGGCATCCGGCACAGCCTATGCCGCCATTGCAGATTTTGGCAATAACGGTACTTGTTGCGCCGCTGGCACCACCGGTATCTGGAAGACTACTGACACTGGCGCCACTTGGACCAATGTCACATCCGCCTTCGGGTTGGATTCTACCAGACCGTGGTCCGACGTTCAACTGGACCAGAATGCTCCGGCAACCATCTACGCCGCTCAAGGCGAATACGATGGTTTGGCTGGGAACGGAGTCTACAAATCCACGAATAGCGGTGCTACTTGGACACTGTTGGCCACCTTCCCTGGCGGGACTGGGGTCGGCAGAATCGCTCTCTCTGTGGCCACGGCGAACACGGGGGGGAACAAAACTTTGTACGTGTCGGCCAGCAATCCTAGTTCACCCTTTGGAAGTCTTTTGTATCTCAGACGCAGTGATGATGGAGGAGCCACTTCCACAGACTTGACCGGCAACCCGGGCATGGGAAACTACATGGGCGGGCAAGGTTGGTACGACACAGTTGTAACTGTAGATCCAACTAACTCCGCTATCGTCATCGTCGCTGGCGCCTCAGGGATCTCCAACCCTGGCAGCATTCTAAGATCTTCCGATAGCGGCGCGAACTGGACGAATATCACGGGAGGAGCTTCCAGGCCACACGCCGATCACCATGCTGGGGCATTCGTGGGCGGCCTTTATCTGGATGGCGATGACGGCGGCATCTATCGTTTAGATAATCCAACGGGGCCAGTATGGACGAATCTCAATGGTGATCTTGCCACTATCCAATTCCAGGGCATTGGCCTGCATCCGACTGACCCGAACCAGGCGCTGGGTGGCAGTCAGGATAACGGCACCGAAAAATATAGTGGTTCGCTGATTTGGTCGGCGACCGACGGAGGGGACGGCGGCTTCGCCAAGTTCAGCCAAACCAACGGCAACATCGCCTACCATCAGATTCCAAACGCCAGCTTCGGCACCAACTTCTTCCGCTTTTCGAGTGATGGGGGGGTAACTTGGACAACTCATACAACAGGCATTGCCGCTGATGTGAACGTGCAGCAGTTCTACGCGCCTTTTGTTGTGGACCCAGGAAATGGGGATCGCGTTCTATACGGCACCAACGGAGTTTGGGAGACCACTAACCAGGGAGTCGCCTGGACCAAGCTCGCAGCGTTGCCCGTGGCTGGTTTCGTCAATGCTATCGGGGTTGCGCCGTCCACTGTAAACACGATTTATGTCGCTGGTCGCACATCCTCAGGCAGCGGCTTCGGCCCCACAAACGTCTATGTCACTACCAACCACGGCACCACCTGGACCACAGTGAATACCGGCTTACCCGCAGGTGCGACAGTTCAGGACCTTCAAGTTGACCCGACTACTCCGACGACTGCTTACGCCGTGCTCAGCAATTTCAGCTCCGGAGGCAACGTTTTCAAAACAATCAATGGTGGAACAAACTGGACGAACATCAGTGGCAATCTTGCTGCGGTAACGGCTTGTGCTTGCGCCATACCTGTCTGGTCGCTTCAAATCGACAATACCGCTGGCAAGCTGTATATCGGAGCCGAAGATGGGGTCTATGTCAGTAGCGATAGCGGAACTACCTGGTCTCGCTTCGGAGCGGGCCTTCCCAACGGCCAAGTATTCCAAATTGAACTGAATAAGAATCTGAACATTCTTGGTGCGGGAATCCACGGTCGTAGTATGTGGGAGATTTCCACCGCACCTTTGGCCCTTCCTGACTTGACCATCACTAAGTCGCACGTCGGCAGCTTCTTTCAGGGTTCGACGGGGAACAACTACACGGTCACAGTGACTAACTCGGGAACTGGCGATAAGGCAGCCTTATCTGCGGTCTCAGTAACTGACGTACCTCCTTCCGGCCTGACGGTAACCGCCATGAGCGGCCCTGGTTGGACTTGCACTACGATACCAACCTGCACTCGTACGGACGTATTGTTGGCTGGTAACAGTTATCCTGCGATCACCGTCACGGTGACAGTGGGGGCAGCCGCTACTTCGCCACAAGTGAACAGCATCACCGT
>JAYWBH010000401.1:0-5202 GCA_043781815.1 Bryobacterales bacterium
TCCTTGCGACGACGATATTCCGCCTCAACTTCCTGAGGCGTCACAATCACACCTTCCAGAGCCACGTTGCGCAAACGGGTCAGCAACATTTGCTTGCGAACATTCTTTTCAAAATCTGGAACCGTCAGTCCGTTCTGGGATAGGAATCGCTCATAATCCTCGGAACTCACTTTGCCGCCCTGGAACAGATTGGGAAGCATGGTGCGGATATTTTCCGCCAGGTCTTCATCGGTGATATTGAATCCCATCTTCCCGGATTGGCAGGCCAATGCCCGCTCAGTGATCATTTGGTTGATCAATTCCGGAATATAGTTCTGAATCATTTCTGGTGGAACTTGTTTGTTGCGCGTAGCGTTCTGAATTGCGCCAATCACGTCGCGCGAAGTAAGCGTTTCTCCGCAAATTTCGGCCACCTTCTGATCACTTCCATTGCTGTTGCCGCCACCCGGTCCACCGGGAATCAGATAAGTAACCATGGATAGAGCCACCATGGCCAAAAGGGCAGTAAGCAAATACCGGACAGATTTATCCCGGCTGCGGAAAAACTCAAACATTGACGTGGATCTCCTAAGAAAAGATGGACTTCTGTCATTATAGCGCGCCATACTCCGCTTGTGCGCTAAAGTGGGGTTCACAATGTCCGGGATTCTTTATGTTGTAGCCACCCCAATCGGGAATCTGGAAGACATGACTTTCCGTGCGGTTCGTATTCTGAAGGAATCCAGCCGCATCGCCTGCGAAGATACCAGAGGCACTCGTAAGCTGTTGGACCACTATGGAATTTCCACCATTGCTGTCAGTTATCACGACCACAACGAAGCGGCACGCACCAAAGAATTTCTGGAACGGTTAGGCAATGGTGAATCCATTGCACTGGTTTCAGACGCTGGCACGCCACTGATTTCCGACCCCGGATTCCGTATTGTTAAGGCAGCGCGCGATGCCGGAATCCTGGTGGTTCCCATTCCTGGAGCCTGCGCCGCCATCACTGCTCTTTCGGCAAGCGGGCTGGGCACCGATGCATTTTACTTCGGCGGATTTCTTCCTTCGAAATCGCAGCAACGCCACCGCGTTTTGGAACAGGCCGGGGAATTGGAATCCACCCTCATCTTCTACGAATCGCCTCATCGAATTTTGGAAACTTTAGATGAGATCGCGAAGCTTTACCCGACCCGCACCGTCGTACTGGGCCGCGAACTTACCAAATTGCACGAGGAGTTCCACATTGGCACAGCCGCCGAAATACGCACCAATCTAGCAGCCCGTCCAGCCATCAAAGGTGAGTTCACCCTGCTGCTGGATCGATTTCAACCGGGTGAGGAAGTCGGCAGCGGAACGCTCGCTGAGCGCATGGAACGACAGTTAGGCTTGGGACTTTCGCGCATGGATGCCATGAAAGCGGTGGCCCGCGAAATGGGGCTGTCTAAACGGGATGTCTATCAGCAATGGGAGCAAAACCGGTAGTGGCGTTTGACGTTCAGCTCAACGATGCCACAAACCGGTTAATGTCCAGTGCTTCCACCCCAGGAAAAAGTACCCGGGTTTGCGGCGCATTTCTTGATACCTGATGAACTACCGTCCGCTTCACTCTGGCGCTTTCCTCCATGGCGTTTCGCAAAGAATTCATCGGACCAGCCATCCCTGGATGAACTGTTTTCGATGCCTTACACTCGACCATGTGCAGTATGCCTTCGTCTCCAGGAAATAGAAAGTCAACTTCCAGACCCTGATGATCGCGGAAATAGTACAGCTCTTTCCGCCTACCCTGATTGATTTGATTCTTCAAAATCTCACCAGCAACAAACCCTTCAAAAAGCGTACCCAGAAATGGAGACCGATCTAACTCGTCCTTCGACTTGATCCCCAATAAATGACAAGCAAGACCGGAATCAGTAATGTACACTTTCGGTGATTTCATCAACCGTTTGCCGAAGTTTTCAAAGTAGGGGGCAATGAGCATGATCTGCCCGGTAATTTCCAAAATATGAAGCCACTCGTTGATAGTGGGAACACTGACCCCGAGTGGTCCCGCCAGATCCGACCGGTTCAACATCTGCCCGTGGCGGGAGGCGATAAATGCAAAAAAACGCCGAAACGTACCCAGGTCACGGATATTCGTGATGGCCCTGACGTCGCGTTCCAAGTAAGTCTGAATGTAGGAACTGAACCATAGATGGTGTGCCGCAGGGCGAGCCAGCACCTCTGGATAACCTCCTAGCAGCACATTTACCCGATCCGATTCCGAAACGCTCATGGGCAACAGTTGCAAAATGGCAGCCCGACCAGCCATCGATTCACTGACCCCTTGCATTAACGGTGCCTCTTGAGAACCAGTAAACAGCCACTGCCCCATCTTCCGCGGATTCCGATCAATCAGTGTGCGAATGTAATCGAACAGTTGTGGAGTATTTTGGATTTCATCGAACAAAACTGGCGGCTTCAACTCCTCTAAAAAACTACGTGGATCGGCTCGAACACGTGCCTGAATATCCGGATCCTCCAGCAAAATATATTTAGCTTTCGGAAACTGACGACGGAGAACAGTGGTCTTTCCAGTACGACGTGGACCCGTCAAAACTACCGCAGGGAAGCTTTTCGTGGCCATCGCAATGGTTTTTTGGATATTTCTATGAGAGAACCGCATTTGAGTATTCTAAAGTACTACTTTAAACTTCTCAACATTTGTTTTCAACTTGTTTTAATATTTTGTAAGCACTTTTGAGCAAGACAACTTATGAGAAGTTTAAACTTGTACTTTAGAATTCTCATAAGTTGAACCGGGTCGACTCTTGATGAAAAACGGGGGAAACCCATAAAACAATCTCGGGAAAGGATTACCTGGACAAATCCTATCCGCTCAAGCCAGGAACTCGCTGACTTCCCGGGGACGGGGTATTTGGGAAAAGCCTATTCCCACCGTGCCTGACGAATTTGCATCCCGCTTCTACTAGTTTTCGGATTAGCTCGGTTCGCTTCATCCGACCGTCAGTTCAGCTACTCTGCGGATTCCTTGAACTTCGCCGCTTTTCAGGTGCTTGTAAAGATCACGAAGAAGCTATTTTCCCTGAGTTAAGCAGTCGGGAAAGTCACCGAAATAGCCGAGTCATATCTCAACGATAGACGTACCGGGAACTGTTCATGAATCTTACCTTGACGGAAGAAGGGAGGTTTAAGTTTTGGAGGTGGATTGATTGACTAACCAAAATAAATTTTGGTTGCGGGGGACTGCAACGCTCCGAACGTCCTTCGACTCCCGTTCCGAGTGATCCTGGCCGCAATTGCCTGACAACAAGGTTTTAAGAAATTTATCGAACGCACCTAGCCAGAAACATCCAAATGGAGTTGCGCTTGAACTGTTCAAACAGGGTGCGCGACATAGAAGTGGAAGTCAGGCGGCCCGGCGGCCCTCCCAATAGTTCTCAAAGCGGTTATTGAAGTGGCAGCATCGGAGTGCGAGGATGGCGTTGGCGCCGCGAACGGTCCAGAACATGCCTGACTGCTTGCATCGGGAGCCAATGATGGTTTTGCATCCTGCTTCGATGACACCGGAGCCGATAAAGAGGTGTTGGGCCCGGTAACTCGGGTATCGCATGCGTTGCTTGTTGTTGTCGAAATAATCGGCCTCGGAGCGGATCTTCTCGAGTAGTTCAGGATTTAGCGAGTGGATAGCACGGATCGCAGTGACGAGCTCCTCGATCTTGCCCTCGTCCAGCAGTGCGTCCTGGTGGATGTTCATCCAGCGTTTCTGTTCGGTTTCTTGGCCCGGATAGAGTTTCCGCGCCACGTCCCATAGGTGCTGGCGGGCGTGATAGATGTCGACGATCTGAATAGCGCCGGGGAAGTGATCTCCAGCAATGTTCCAGATCCATTCGGCGCCGTCTCCAATGACGACTTTCTTCTCAGCCCGCTCCCAGCCACGATTCCAGGCTTCCAGATAGATTCGCGGTCCGAACTCGCTTGCCGTTTCAATGGCGGCGACATAAGTCGTCGAGTCGGAATCTCGGATGGCGTAGCCTTCCCGGTCCCAAGTGGTCTGGGTAAAAACACTCCCGATTTTTGCCTCGCGGGTGTGCGCGGGTTCTCCCTTGACCTTGCCCGCGCGGCCTTGTGTCTCCGACTTCACAACGGGTACCCCGGTTCCGTCGATCTCCACGTAGAGGATCGGTATGGGTTTGCTCACCACCAGAGGCAGATTCAGTTGCAAGGCGCGCTGAATCTCTTCTCGCTCCCCTGCGGCGATATCGGCTCCGATGGCTTCCGCGGTACGCTCCACGGCTTTGGCCGTCACTTCCAGACCGGCCAGCAACTCGATCTGCCGTCGTCCATGGTCGAATGGGGCCTCTGAGCCAACCAACGCCAACATGCGGCGAACACCGGGCGAGGAATCCGTTTTCTCGATGTCCAGAACGGTGTCGGCCGGACACTGCCCGTTATGGCAGTGCGGACACAGGTACCACGCGCGCAGCAACTCGACCTCGCCCACGGCAGTCAGCACGCGCCGGGCGCGCATTTCCCGGTAACGAGCCTTGTGACCGCAGGGGCAAGGCATCTCACGATCATCCGGGCCGGGAGGATCGCCCCGCAGCAACTGGCTCAACGCGGATGCTCCGGCTCGATGCATCGCCGCCCGCATCGCCATCTCGACCGCTTCCAAGTCGATGCGGCCTGTCTTGCGCTGCTCTTCGAAGACAAGCCTCAGCAGCGCGCTTACTTCCCGTTCGACTTCTTGCCGGATCGTTTCCGCCGTTTTTTTTCCTGCGGTGTCAGCGTATCTTCAACCGGCCTCGCGCGGCAGACTTTTTCATTGGTTTCGATCAAGGTTCGGCTGAGTTCCTGATAGGTCCGGAAAGTGGCGACCTCACGTTCCGCTTTACGCTGCGCGGCCGGAGTGGGAAAGCTCTCTGTAAAGGTCTTGCGATTGACCTTGTAGGTGAGCCGGAAGTTGGGGCCATGGCCGGGATCGTCCGGCTTATGACAGTGGCAATTCGGGTTGCCGCAGCGACCGCTGGTCGCCGAAATCGAGCCGGGCCGGAAATCGCCCAGCCCGGAGATTTCTGCCAGCACCTCGGACCGACGTTTTTCCAGATCGAGAAGGGAATCGGGCATGGAAACAAGCCTCCTACAACCGAGCGTACTACATACGCTCGGTTATAGGCAACAAAAAAAGGAACTGCCACCACTTCCACTTTCATGTCGCACACC
>JAYWBH010000402.1:0-5193 GCA_043781815.1 Bryobacterales bacterium
GGTTCAATCAGGGTATAAACAACTCATGTCCTGGCTGCTTTCTATTGGCCGGTTTTGAAGTGACCATCAATGGCCGGTTTTGGGGTGACCCCTGAGGAACTATATGACATTGGACAGGGTTGAAAGGCACCTCTAGGCGCATCAAAAACATATGGCGAAGACCGCCACTGTGAACGGCTTTCGCGGGGCGAAGCCCCATCGCAACAGGCTGCGAAGTCTATCCCACTCGCTTCGGAAGCCAGGTTGAACGTTTCCTTAGGCTGGTTCATACTAGCCCTATGGACAAGTCGATTCCCCAGGCAACTATCAACGATGAACCGACAGTGCCAAGCAATTTCGCAAGCCTCTACCGTCAGGCCTTTGAAAAGTTCGGACCCTCCGCATTGTGGAGCAGCAAACCTGTGCCGAATCCAACGCCTGCCGATGCGCTGGCGATTACGCAAAGTCTGCGAGTTGAGGGCAATTTACAGGCGCGGCTGCTGGCGGAACAGATCGAGCAGGCTTGCCAGATGATATGACCAAACGCATTGAGCTCAATCCCGAAGTAATGCAAGGAAAGCCCGTCATTCGCGGAACCCGAATTCTGGTTGAACTCATTCTGCGTAAGCTCGCTGAGGGAGCGAAAATCGAAGACCTTCTGGACGCGTATCCTCGCTTGGTGTCAGACGACATTCATGCTGCGATTGCGCAGTCCGCCTCCTCTACTAGCGCTTCACTACGCTAGGCAACTTGCCTCAAGAAACGGAAGAAAATCAGATGTCCCAATATTCCTGTATTGTGAAAGGAGGAGCATTAGCGCATGGAAGTTCAATTTACCCCTGACCAACAAGACAAACTTTCAAGCATGGCGGCGGCGCAAGGTTGCGCGCCGGAAGCTCTTGTGAAGGAAGCTGTGAACCGGCTCTTTGGTTACGATGAGTGGTTTTTGCAGGAAGTCGGCAAAGGTCTGGCTGCTGCGGATCGTGGCGAGTTTGTGGATCACGACGATATCCACAGAATGATCGAAAGCCGGTTTCCTGCGTAATGCTCGTGCGTTGGACGAAGCCCGCGGCAGATGACCTATCGCATATCTGCGATTACACCGAAGAGCGATTTGGACCTCTGCAAGCGCACCGTGCAATAACGCCGCCGACTCTCTGCAACAAATGCCACGCCGAGGGCGAGCAGGTCGCAAGCGGGATACATTGGAAATCGTCTTCCATTCGTTGTTATTTACCACATAGAAAAAGAAGCGATTGAAATTATCCGCATCCTGCATTGTGCGCAACAAGCCGTAACATTTTATAGTGCTGCGCCCTTGTTCCCTCCGCTTCAACTCTGCCCCTCCAAAAGTTTAAAGCAGAATGTTTGTGGTCATTCTCATCCAGCGGCGTCTAAAATCATAAGATGCGTTTCGGTCAGCTCATTCTATTCCTCCCCTGGACTTTGTCCCTTATCGCACAAAGCATCCAAATCCTACCCTTGAAGGACGTGCATCCTGGCCAGCACGCTATCGGCAAGACCGTATTCGCTGGCGGTAAAGTGGAAGAATTCCAAGTGGAAATCTTAGGCATCCTGGAAAATTTGGGTCCCAAACAGAACCTCATTCTAGGCAAACTTTCCGGCGGCCCACTCGAAAAAACTGGTGTCATGCAAGGGATGAGCGGCAGTCCGGTTTACCTGAACGGCAAATTATTAGGAGCCGTGGCCATGGCCTTTCCTTTCGCCAAAGATGCCATTGCAGGTATCCGACCCATTGAAGAAATGTTGGCTGCTGACGGCAATCCGCCCCCGGATCGGCTTGAACCTGTACGTGCCACAATTCTCGGCGACACAAAATTAGTAGACATCGCCACCCCGGTTTCCTTCACCGGATTCACTCGCGCAACCATTGAACATTTCTCGCCCATGCTTCGCGAACTGGGCCTCGAACCGCGGCAAGGCATCGCCGGCGGTAGACCCACAGATGCCGCCGCCACCTCCAAGACCAAGCCTCTGGAGCCCGGTGAAATGATCAGCGTCCAACTGGTATCTGGCGACATGAGCGTCGGGGCCGATGGCACACTCACCCACATCGATGGCAAAAAAATCTACGCCTTCGGCCATCGCTTCATGGGACTCGGCGAAGCTGAAATGCCCTTTGCCCGATCCGAAGTCATCACCTTGCTTGCGAATCTTTCCACTTCATTCAAAATATCCTCAGCTAAACAATGGATCGGTTCTATAGTGTCGGATCGCAATGCAGCCGTCTCTGGGGAGATAGGGCGCAAGGCCAACCTGTTGCCAGTCACGGTGAATGTGAAAAATCTCTCTCGACCCGGCAGCGCCCACACTTACAAGATGCAACTCGTTCGTGATCGCTTCCTCTCTCCGCTGCTCCTGCAGATGGCCGTGTTCTCTGCCATTGAAGGAACTGAGCGTACACTGGGTGCTGCGACAGTGCGAATCACTGGGAAAATCGTCATGTCCAGCGGTGATCCCATCCTGGTAGAGAATCAATACGCAGCCGATTTCGGCGCTCCGGTGCAAGCCGCCATTGCCGCCGTGCTACCAGTCAACTTCATTTTTCAGAGCAGGCTTCCCGGATGGAATCCAGAATCTATGGAGTTCAATATTGAAGCCCGCGAGACTCGCGAAACGTGGCAGTTAGATCGTTTCTATTCGCGCCGCAATTCCTACCGACCCGGTGAGACTGCCGAGTTCGATGCTGTCTTCCGCAGGGAAGATGGAACTGAGCTACGACGTCTGCTCCAATTTCCGATTCCCGATGGGGCTAGCGCAGGCAACCTGTTCGCGTCGCTTTCCGATGGTGCCACCGCCAACGGTTTTGAAAATCGACTGAACTTTGGAACAGCACCACGCAACCAGGAGCAGGCTAGAAAATTCCTGTCAGCGCAAAGAACCAACAGTTCCGCATGGATTCGCATTTGGCGTGCGGAAATGTCCTACGATGTTTCAGGCGAAGCCATGCCCGCTGTGCCTTCCTCAGTAGCGCTGCTGTTCAACAAAACGCAATCCTCACAAGGAACCGTGCAGCCAGGCCGCCCGTCGAAACTGGCTGAGTTTGAAATTCCTTTGGGAGAAGTGCTGGGGGCCGTTTCCCGCACTGTGCAGATCGAGATCAAACCATGAATATTTTTCGACTAGCCGCCTTGGCGGTGCTCATCGCGGTGCCCGGAATTTCGGCATCCAGTTCTGCTTGGGAAATGAATAGCTATCAGGATTTCATCAAGGGCGAATTCAAGAACATGGCCCTCAGTCGCGATGGCAAGCTCATGCTAGGACCTCGGCTGGACACAATTTTCGATAGCGGCGAGCAAGCGGTTTGGGCCATGGCCAAGGCTCCCGATGGGGCAACGTATGTGGCCACTGGGCATCGCGGAAAGCTTTACAAGATCAGCGTGCGTGGCGAAAAAACGTTAGTTTGGAGCTCCTCTCAACCAGAGATTTTCGCGTTGGCTGTAGATGCCAGCGGCATTGTCTACGCAGGCACTTCTCCTGATGGCAAAATCCACCGGATTGAAAATGGCAAGGCTTCAGAATATTACGATACCAAGGGAAAATTTGTCTGGTCACTGGTCGTAAATAGCGCAGGCGTGCTGTTTGCCGGAACAGGACAAGGCAACATTCATCGCATCACCGGTCCGCAACAAGGGGAGATCTATTACGCCACCGGACAAGCCCACATCACGGCAATGGCCATAGACAGGCAGGGTCGTCTGCTGGCTGGAACAGAGCCAAATGGAATTCTGTATCGGATAGAAGCCAAGGATAAAGCCTTCGTACTTTACGATGCGAACCTTCCCGAAATCCGCGCCATCATTCCAGCCGCAGATGATTCCATATACGTCGCCGCATTGGGAGGTTCCTTGGCCGGACGTGGCGCCCAGACGGGTACGCCAGCATCGGTGAATCCCGTCGCCGTGCCTGGCATATCCATCACCGTTGCTGAAGGTGCCGCCGCTTCTGTTCCCGCAGTGGACTTGCCCAAAACCGATGCAGGCGCAAAGGTCCCTGCGGCCAATCAACCAGTGCAATCGCTGGTGACCAGTTCCGTAGAAATGACCGGGGTTGAGAAATCGGCGCTGTATCGTATTCATCCTGACAACACTGTGGAAACGTTGTGGAGTTCCAAGGATGAAAATGTTTACGGGCTGGTAAAAATAGGCGATTCCCTGCTATTCGGTACAGACATGCGTGGCCGTATTTATCGGCTGTCGGCAGATCGCAAAGTGACGCTGCTTGCCGAAACAGGCGAATCCGCTGTGACCCGAATGATACTGGATGGGGCCGACGTGCTGGCCGCCACCAGCGATCAAGGCAAGTTGATTCGCATTGGCGGTGGCTTTCAGAGTGGCGGAAGTTTTGAGGCGCCCGTGCATGATTCTAATTCTGTAGCGCGCTGGGGTCGCTTTGAATGGCGTGCCGAATTGTGCGCAAATTGCAAGTTGAAGTTTCAAACACGTTCTGGGAACTCAGCCCGTCCAGATCGCACTTGGAGTGATTGGAGTGAGGTTGCTACCAACCAGAACAAGAGTCCCAATTCCCGCTACATGCAATGGCGCTTGGACATGACCGGAGCCGACAGCGCTTCACCCATCCTGGAAAGTGTTAGCGCTTCGTATTTGCCGCAAAACATGGCCCCCGTTGTTCGGTCCATCAGCCTGTTGTTATACACCCCAACCGGTTCTACAAAAACAGCGACTGCACCACAGCAAACTCCGTCGTTCAGCGTCACCGTCACCGATACAGCCGACCCGCAACAAGCAACCAGTTCCGGGACTCCGTCGCAGGTGTTAACACGGGGTGGGGCACAAAACTTGCAACTCTCCTGGCAGGCCGATGATCCCGATGGGGACAAGTTAGTGTATGCCGCTTACTTCCGTGGCGAAGGAGAGCGCGAGTGGAAATTGTTGAAGGCGAATCTTCCCGACAACAGCTTTATCATTGACGCCGATGCACTTGCCGATGGTCGTTACCTGTTCCGTGTCGTGGCCAGTGATCGGTTAATGAACGCTGGTGCTTCGGCCCGGCAGTCAGAACTGATCAGCACGCCGTTCCTGATCGACAACACACCACCACTAGTAACAATCGGAGTTCCAGTAAAGTCCGGCCAGTTGGTCACGATCCCAGTGAGTGCGGTGGATGCCACCAGTCCAATTCGTCGCGCAGAGTATTCTGTAGACGCCGGACCATGGACTCCACTGGATGCTG
>JAYWBH010000403.1:0-5193 GCA_043781815.1 Bryobacterales bacterium
ACTGTGATCTTTGATAAGACCGGCACGCTGACTTACGGCAAGCCATCACTTACTGACATTGTATGTGGCGATGGAATCACCGAGGCCGATGCCATTCAGTTAGCCGCCAGTCTTGAACAGTATTCCAAGCATCCGTTATCTGCCAGTATTATGAGCGCCGCCAGCGAGCGTGCTATTGCGCTGATACCCGCCTCCGACATTAGCGAGCGGCCAGGTGAGGGCTTGACTGGGGTGGTGCATTCGGCGAAGATTCAAATCACCAGTCGCAAACAGGTCACATTCGCAGGCCTTCCCGCACCGGTGGCGGGTATGGAATGCATTCTTCTACGTGACGGAAAGTTCGTCGCCGCATTCCGATTCCATGATGCCCCACGACCGGAAAGTAAGTCTTTCATCAAGCATCTTGGCCCAAGCCACCAAATAACCCGAGTGTTGTTGTTATCAGGGGATCGCCAATCTGAAGTCCAATATTTGGCGGGTCAAGTGGGGATAAGCAATGTGTATTTTGGAAAGACTCCAGAAGAGAAAGTGACCATTGTACGGGCGGAGGCAGCGCTGGCCCCAACCATATTCCTAGGTGATGGCATCAACGACGCCCCGGCGATGCAAGCTGCAACGGTGGGCATCGCGTTTGGCCCCAACTGTGACATTACTGCTGAGGCTGCCGATGCCGTGGTGTTGGTTGCTTCGTTAGGTAAAGTGGACGAACTAATTCATATTGGGCGGCGGATGCGTCGCATAGCACTGCAGAGTGCGGTAGGCGGCATGGCGGTCAGCATGATTGGGATGGTATTGGCGGCAGGCGGTTACCTATCGCCGGTTGCTGGCGCTATCGGCCAGGAAGTGATTGACGCGTTGGCCGTATTGAATGCGTTGCGGATGGCGGCACCTCATCAGGATTTACGCGATTTTTAAGGGGCGAATTG
Source organism: Bryobacterales bacterium (assembly GCA_043781815.1). GTDB lineage: Bacteria > Acidobacteriota > Terriglobia > Bryobacterales > Bryobacteraceae > JANXSF01. Next base: position 927 of record JAYWBH010000403.1, read on the forward strand.
CTTCTTCCATTAGTAACTTCCTGGGGCAAGCCGAAGCTTTCCTCAATGGAATGCAATTCTGTTTCCTACGCTAATAACCTGCGCATTCCTTCCATCAACACCTGCTCCACTTCCGGACCAACCCTTGAAACTTCGCTCGTTTCATAACCGCCTTCACCGTAAGCCTTCGCCGTGCCAATGTAGCCCATCCCATAAAGTCCATACGCAGCCATTGCTACAAAACTCTGCGGCCTCATTTGCTGCGCCGCCAATTGGTACTCAATAAAAAGTTCCCCCGGCATAAATAAAATACAAGCGTTGCCAAGACGCAGCATCGCCAAGTCAATCGGCTTCACGGCCCGCTCCATCCAAGCCAGGTCGAACGCCGCTCTAAGCTTCGCCACCTTCGTCGATTCCAGATCCTTCAACGTAGCCCGTGCCGTGCTTGCCGAAATTCCTGCGCGCACAGCCAAAGTAACTTGCTCCACCCGCCATTCCAAATCAGTTGCAGTGATCACCTGTTTTTCTGTGGCTTCCCAGGCCAGCCGCATTCCTTCCGATAAACGTCCCGCCAACAACAGCCTGTTTTCCGGACTTCCATCATTATATTTTCCAGCCGTCACATTGCCCGACGCCCCGTTGAAGTGGATATGCGCCGCCTGCGGAACAGCAGATTTCCGATTCTCGCGTGCCAACCCAACAAAGTCCGCACTTACTTCCCCAATGCCGTAGTAACTCTGCGGATGTGTCGCATAGAAAGTTACACTGGCAACCGGGTTTGCGGAATTCCAGAAGCTGATCAGCCGCACGTAAGGGTCAATCAGACCCTCCGGCTCAGCGCGAATCGTTGCGTCTTTGGATGCGCTGAATCGCGTGTACTTCACCTTTCCATCAGTGCCAAGAATGCGGCGATTCCCAGCTACCTCCTTCACTAAACCACGCCCTGTTCCAACGTGTGTCACCGGCTGTTTATAACTGAGGGAATTGCTTGCAGCCGCGGCGGATCGTTGAATCACTTGCCTGGCCCACGCCGCATCACAAGATGCGTTCTTCATCCCATATTCGCTAAGATACTTTTCCATTGAGAAATCGCAACCCGGCGCATCGTGCTGATGCAGGCTATGCACCATTACACGAGAAGACGTGGTTCCCACGGCCTTGGCCAGTTCCGCGCGCCACACGTCATGAAGGTCCGTCCCCAGCCCCGTCCAATCCACAACACAAAGGATAATCGGCTGACCCGCGCCGTGCAGAATAAGACCCCGTGCAGTTGTTGGATCACCAATGCGGCTAGCGGGTTTCACCAAACCATGACACAGCGCACTGCCCATGGGCGGCGTGGCATCCACTTGAAATGTAGAAACGCTAAGCTGATTTTGGGCAGTCGCCAACGGAGCAGCCAGCATCCCTATAGTGGACTTTAATATATGACGTCGATTCAATAAATGTTCGCCAGAAGAAAGAGCAATCATGGAGTCCATTCTATCCGTCACTGCGGCCAAGCGTGAAAATAGTACAGCCGACTTGAATCCGCTGCATCTAGATTGCTAAGTGGCAATGCAGGCTCAGTGAAACAAGTCCGCACCGCGCCACTCATATATTAAGGAGATTCTATGTTGAGATCAAAACTCGCCATCTTGGCGGGCATGTTCGTAGTGTGTGTAGGCGCGGCTAACGCGGCGGAAATGAAAGACATTGTGGACACTGCGGTGGACGCCGGTTCTTTCAAAACATTGGCAGCAGCCTTAGGGGCAGCCGACTTAGTGAATACTCTGAAGGGTGCAGGCCCGTTCACCGTATTCGCACCAACCGATGAAGCATTTGCCAAGTTACCAGCAGGCACAGTGGAAGACTTATTGAAGCCAGAAAACAAGGCTAAGTTGGTATCCATTCTCACTTACCACGTAGTAGCAGGTAAAGTAACTGCCAAGCAGGCCATGAAGTTACACACAGCGAAAACTGTAAACGGCAGTTCCTTTATGCTGAAGACTGCCATGGGCGCGCTGATGGTTGACAATGCCAAGGTCGTAAAGGCCGACATCATGTGCACCAACGGCGTAATTCATGTCATCGATTCCGTGATCCTCCCCCACTAATTGGACATTCAGAAGTAACGATAAACGGCTCGGTATCCGCAATGGAATACTGGGCCGTTTTGTTTTAATAATCTCGTCGTAACGCATTCCTAAACTTCCAATCACAAGCAGTTTTTCACTCCATAATCCTTTCATTTGATTCGTTCTCACCCCAATGTCATAACCAGCAGTTGACGGCAGCAGTGTTAGTATCGTGCCGGTATCGACAATGAAGAAAAAACAATTGGCACAAAGAATTGCCGAACAGACCGGGATTTCCACCGGCGAAGCTGCCGACGGTTTAGACACTGTGGTGACCACGATTCTTGAGAAGCTGCGCAGAGGCAAGAAAGTTCCCATGGGTCATTTAGGAGTGTTTCAACCGGGCCCAGTTACAGGCTTTGAATTCAAGAAACCCGCAGGCAAGGCTGGCAGGTAAGCGTGCCAACGGATAAACAACCGGTTACCATTGACCAGATTTCGGAAATTATATTGGAGTGTCTGCAGGAAGGTCGGCGTGTAGAGATTGACGGAATTGGAGTTTTCCGCAACAGCAACGCAGGCTGTTCAATCACTTACTATCCCTTCAATCGTCGAATCCTTGCACACCCCTGCTAATCTGGGTTCAGAGAGATAAGTTCTGGCCAGAATGCTCTTCTTCAAACTCGGATCGATTCGAGTAGCAGTCAAAACGACAAACAAATCAGTGAGCCGCTAAAAGGGAACTTTCGCGTTACCTTACTTGGCTGGGGAGTCAATAAGGTGAGCCTGTAAATCAGGCAAAGCTGCTGGGCGGCAGCTTCAACGAATGAAATAGCAGCGGCTCCACTGGTTATTCAGCAGCACAAAACATGTCCGCGAGGCCAAGGTGTTTTTTCCAATTTCAGGAGTACGATACCGAGCCGTGACCGCAAGGGAGCGGTCTTTTAACCACGGGTTATCCCAACAAAAACGTTGGAGATTCTACAGGGATGCGGGAAAACTATATGACATTGGGCGGAATCGCCTGCCCCACACTCAATTCACTAACTTTCACTAGACCTGGAGTTGAGTTTTTTGGAGCGAAGAGTATCAGGTCTTTGAAAAACCGCTCCCTCGCGGTCACGGATCTGTAGCATCAGTGTGTTACCGAGCCGTGACCGCAAGGGAGCGGTGTTTTTAACCATAGGTTCGAAGAGCGCTACTATTAACGGCTTTCATTAGCTTTCGCGGGGCGAAGCCCAATAACTTCAGTTTACAAATACAGTACCCGGAACTTATTCCTTAATATCTTTGATACGAATATTTCTGACTTCGATTTTCATCGGCAGACCTACGTGACATTGAATGCCAATCAGTCCTTCCAACTTCCGACCAACCACATCGTCGTCAATCACTACGCTCATCACCTGACCATTAAGGATCTGAATCAAAGTATTGCCGCGGGCTATTAGGTGAAGACTGTTCCAGTCATCGGCCTTGATCAATGCTTTTAGTGCAGCATTGTCGCCCAAGGAACCAATCCAGGCCGATTTTTTGCCCGGTGCGACGTAACTCATCTGACCGCGCAACGCAAGAAATCCCCGACCACGTTCTTCATACCACTGGCCTGTGTATACTTGGGCACCATCCATATCGGCCTGATAGCCTTTCATAGCGTACTTTAAGTCAGGCATTTCTTCAGACCGAATTTGAATCCCACTGTTCAGCCCAGTCAACTTATAGTCCATTTTGAGTTCAAAATTACCAGGACGCCCACCACGCCAAATCAAAAAGGTGTTCTGCTTGGGCTGTTTAGCGGTTTGTGTTTGACCGACAATCGTGCCATTTTCCACACGGAAAAAATCAGTATCGCCATCCCAACCTTTTAGAGTTGTGCCGTCGAAGATTGAGTGAAAACCTGTCTCTTCCAGTGGCAGGACAATTTTAGTAATGTCCATTGGGCCGCGCTTGCCTTTTTTTTCAGAACCCGCTGGTGGTTGTGCCCAGACCATTGCGGAAATGCAAACTCCGACAGTGATCAGGCGTTGGTAATTTTTCATGTGTTGCTCCAGTTCTCCCACAGAAAACTATACACCTTCATAGTGGTGGCCGTCACTTATTTAGAGTCGAAGAAGTCCCGTACTTGATCAAGATCACGTAGACGCGGCCGTCCTTATCGCTTTCATTCACCGTAAACTTAAATCCACCATCAACCAAAGTGATCGGTTGTTCAGCCACTTTTTTACTCTTGG
>JAYWBH010000404.1:0-5177 GCA_043781815.1 Bryobacterales bacterium
GAGATTCCACAAATTCCCGAACTCTAGACGTCACGGTGCGCGCGGGCACCATGCAATTCGACAATTATCATCGCAATCAGCGCGATCCGGCCTATTTTACTGGCGGTTTGCCGGTGTCTGTGGATAACAATCCAGACGCAATCAAGCGCTTTCTGTGGGCTGAAACGGATCGGGTCTATCGCATGGCCTCACAACGCTTGTTGCGATTGCGGACAGATCAGGACGTGAAAGTGAAACCGGACGATCCGTCTGGTGATTTCTCTTTTGCCGAGCCTCAAATTCACACAGCCACCCCTGCTTCCCTTCAATTTTCCACTCCTCTTTGGGAACCCAAAGTTCGCGCCTGGTCCAAGATGTTTACGGTATATCCGGAAATTCTCAACAGCCGGGTTTCCGTGCTGGGACGTCGCGAGACCAAATATTTTGTAAATACTGAAGGCACCCAGTTGGAACATGGTCGCCAGTTTTCACGCATCACCATCAGCGCCCGGGCCAAGCATGCCGATGGTATGGATCTGATTGCCAGCGAAACCTTTGAAGCCGACACCATGCAGCGTTTGCCGAAAGATCAGGTGGTGAAGACTGCCGTGGATAAAGCGGCTGCCGATTTATTGGGTCTGCTAAAGGCTCCTGAAACCGAACCGTTTGTTGGGCCGGCCATTCTTTCCGGCAAAGCGAGCGGAGTCTTTTTCCATGAAATTTTCGGACACCGGGTTGAGGGGCATCGTCAGAAAGATGAAGGCGAAGGGCAGACGTTCACCAAAAGCGTGGGCAAGAACGTACTTCCAGAATTCTTATCGGTTATTTTCGATCCTACCCAACATCATCTTGCCGGAAGCGACCTGCATGGTTGGTACGATTACGACGATGAAGGGGTGAAAGCGCAACCTGTGAATCTGGTGGAAAAGGGGATTTTGAAAACTTTTCTATTGTCCCGATCGCCGATTCAAGGGTTTCCTGCCTCCAATGGGCATGGCCGCCGACAGCCGGGGGCAGAAATCGTTTCCCGGCAATCGAACCTGATTGTAGAATCGTCCAAAAAAGTTCCCGAAAAACAACTGCGTCAAATGTTGCTCGCCGAAGTCAAGCGGCAGAACAAGCCCTATGGCCTTTACTTTGAAAAGGTCACTGGCGGTTACACAACTACGGGCCGGGCAGGGCTGCAGGCGTTCACGGTGATGCCGTTGATGGTGTATCGCGTCTATACCGATGGACGCCCCGACGAACTGGTTCGAGGGGTGGATATTGTCGGAACGCCGCTAGCGAGTTTTGCAAAAATCATGGCCACATCAGACATCCCGGAAGTGTTCAATGGGTACTGCGGAGCGGAATCAGGATATGTGCCCGTTTCGGCCATTTCGCCTGCATTGCTGGTCTCTGAAATTGAAGTGCAAAAGAAGAGTAAGGCCAGGGATCTGCGGCCATTTTTGAGCCGTCCGGAAGGAGCAAGCAAGTAATGTCTCGCTATCTGATTTTGTTCTTTTCGCCCTTGCTTTTATGTGCCCAGCCTGTGGTTGATGACGATCCGGTTTTGAAGGCGATGGCTGATGAACTAAAGCATTCCAGCGCAATCCGCATTCCAGGTCCTAATCCCTACCCGCCCTATTTCATTGAATATGGTGGGGAACGGTCCAATTCGTTTACGGCATCGGCCACATCCGGCGGCTTGGTGCGGGCGGTGCGAAACCAATCCTTCAATCCACGAGTGATGGTTCGCGTGGGCAGTGCAAAGTTGGACAACGGAAATTCGGTTTACACAGGCATGGCCGTTGGTGCCAATTACGATTCTGGTCAATGGGCCTATGAAGGCGGGTACGATTTACTGCGTCAGCAATATTGGCTGGCCACGGATCGTGTTTATAAATCGGCTGTGGAATCGTTTAGTCGCAAGGTGGCAGCGCTGAAAGACCTGACCCAAAGTGAACCTCTCAACGACTTTGCCGAAGCCAAACCGGTGGTCAAGATTCTGCCTGAAGCCAACTATAAGCTGGACGAAGAAAAGTGGAAGGCGAAGATTGTTTCGCTTTCTCGCCTGTTCTTAAAGTTCCCGGAAATTTTGCATTCGTCGGTGGATTTCGATGCCATCAGCGATACGGCTTACTACATGAATTCCGAAGGTTCGAAGCAGCGCTTTCCGGAAGGCGCATTTCATCTTCGTGCCCGGACGCTGGCTCAAGCTGCAGATGGGTCCAACATTTGGGATTATGTTGCCTTTGGCTCTGAACTGGAATCTGGCCTTCCGTCGGACGCTGAAATTCAACAAGGCATCAACGGCATAGCAGAAAACACCAAGGCACTGCGAGAGGCCAAGGTGGGGGAAGCATACACGGGTCCGGTATTGTTTGAGCCACGGGCAGCGGCGCAAATGATGGCCCAAATACTTGCTCATGAACTGCGTCCGGTGCGAACGCCAGTGACCCCTCCTGGTAGACCGGCGACTCTTCCGCAGAGCGATTGGAGCACTCGCATCGGCTCACGAGTTCTGCCAGATTTCTTTGCTGTGAAGGATGTTCCGCACAAAGCTTTTGCAGATGGGAAGCCCTACCTGGGAAACTTTGATGTGGATTTGGAAGGCGTAGTTCCAGAGCCACTGACACTCATTGAAAAAGGTGTTTTGAAGGCAATGCTGCATACTCGTCAGCCGGTTCGAGGGCATGAGGGGTCCAATGGTAGGGCACGATTCCCTGGTGAATTCGGGGCCAAAACTCCCTTCATGAGCAATGTGGAAATTACTGCGGGTGATTCCAAACCGATGGCTGCATTGAAAGCGAGTCTGATCGACTTAGTGAAGCAGCGTGGTAAAGCGTATGGAATTCTGGTTCGCAAGCTGGATTATCCATCGGCGGCACCGGGTGAGGAACGCCAGCGCCTGATGAGTTCGGCACGTTCCTCTGGTTCCAACTTTATCTTCAGTCTGCCTTTGCAGATTTACAAAGTGTACCCGGATGGTCGTGAAGAATTAATTCGCGGCGTGAAGTTCCGAAACATCACCGGGCGATCACTGCGCGATATTACTGCTGCTTCCAGTGAAACCAGCCTGTTCTCTTATTACGCAACGAGTGCTCCTCTATCGAGCAGTGGCGGGGGCAGCAGCGCTTATGTGAACGGCGTAACGGTGGAATCGCCGGGTGTGTTGTTTGATGAATTAGAAATTGAACAGCCACAAAGCGACAAGCCGCGACTTCCGCTGGTTCCACCTCCGGCTTACGAAACGACTTCTAATTAATGGGACTGCTTGGACGGTCAATTTTAAGGGAAATCATCTCGGGCTCATTTCTGGGCACGTTGCTGTTCACGTTCGTTCTGTTTTTACGGCAAGTCAATATTCTGTTTGAGCAACTGGTGCGTGGTTCGGCATCGGCCCCAACCGTTGGATATCTGTTACTGCTGATATTACCCTTCGCACTTACTTTTACACTTCCCCTGGGCGTATTGGCGGGAGTGCTGATTGCCCTCAGCCGTATGTCGAGCGACGGTGAGATTACAGCCATGCGTGCCGCTGGAATCCCAAGTCGACGCGTACTTACTCCGGTGATTTTATTCTCTGTCTTTGGCATGTTACTCACCGCGGCGTGTTCGCTCTGGCTAACTCCCTGGTCCATTCGTGAAACGTACCGAGTGTTGAATCAACTGGCGGCGGCCCAGATGACGGCGGAAATTCAAGGCGGTGTGTTTGCGGAACAGTTTCCCAATAAAACGGTGTATGTCAGCGATGTGATTGCGGGTCCGGTAGTGCAGTGGCGGAATATTTTTATTGCTGATTTGACTCCGCCGGAACAGCGCAAGAAGAGTACCCAGGAAATGGGCGATGCCCCCATAATCACCACGGCGCGGGAAGCGATCGCGGTTACCGATCCGGGCCAGAATAGAATTCAACTGCATATGAAAGAGCAGCAGACGCACAGTTTGGGAAAAGACTCAAAGCTGTACTACAACGTGCGATCACTGGGGGACGATCAAGTGTTGGAAGCGCAGCGACCGGGGGAAACCAAGGCTCAGGCGTTTCGCGATATGGATACCATTCCGTTGTGGAAGCAGATCGCAACATCGCGGGAGGGGGCCATTGAATTTCATCGACGTTTCTCACTTCCGCCTGCCTGCTTATTGTTAGCGCTGCTGGGCATCCCGCTGGGCGTTTCTTCCAGAAAAGCAGGGAAATCCGCTGCATTTGTCATCACGGTGTTTCTCGCGTTCGTATATTGGATGGCCCAGATCAGTCTGATTCAGTTGGCACAACAAGGTAAGCTTTCCGTTCCGCTGGCGGCGTGGTTGCCCAATATAATATTCGCCACTGGAGCTGTCTTGTTGACAGTGGGTTTGGAAAATCCAGGGGATCGCGATTACTTGGGTCGCATCAAAGATTGGTTTCGTTTCCGCTTTGAGGGTATGACTGGGTGGATAAAAGGAACGCAACCCAAAGCCCGCCCGCAATTCGGGTTCGGCCTGCGCATGCTCCCTTCGATTGTGGACACTTACATCCTAAGTGAATTCTTTTTCTACTTTACTGTTTGGTTAGTAAGTTTCATTGCAATGACTCATGTCTATAACTTCTTTGAATTGATGGGTCACATTCTTCGTAACAACATTTCTATGTGGGAAGTGGCGGAGTATCATTTCTTTCTTACTCCCAAGTTGATTTATGATTCGGCTCCTTACTCAGTTCTTGTATCTGTTCTAGCTACCTTCGCCATCTTATCGAAGCAAAATGAAGTTACTGCGTTCAAAGCTTGTGGGGTCAGCTTGTACAGATTGTCACTCCCGGTTTTGATGGCCTGCGTGGTGTTGAGTGCCGGTTTATTTGCCTTTGACCACTACATTATTCCCGATGCTAACCTTCGCCAGGACGGGCTGCGGAACAAGATTATGGGTAAGGCGACGCAGACATGGTTACGTCCGGATCGTAAGTGGATCTACGGTATGGGATCGCGCATTTTCTATTACAAACATTTTGATGCGGCTGAAAAAGTAATGGTTGGCGTTCATGTGTATGAGTTGGACAAAGCTACGTTCCAGTTACGTCGACATATTGCAGCGGATCGGGCGGAATGGCAGGATGGCATTCATAGTTGGATTTTTCAAAACGGTTGGGTGCGTGATTTCAAAGATATTTACGTAGAGGGTTACAACACCTATCAGGCCACAACCTTCCCGGAATTAGAAGAGACTCCCGGTTACTT
>JAYWBH010000405.1:0-15054 GCA_043781815.1 Bryobacterales bacterium
GGTTGGACACCCTATCACTACTTGCAGAAATCTGGCATCCTAAAAAAATGGGCTGACAAATACGGCATCACGATTAAGGTGCAGCGGTTCGATTACGCACCCTCTTTGGATGCCTTTGTGGCCCGCAACATTGACGCGTGCACGATGACCAACATGGAAGCACTGGACATGCCCGCTGCATCGGGCGTGCCCACCACGGTGATCCTCATCGGCGATTACTCCAACGGAAACGATGCCCTTTTAGTGCGGAACAATCTGCAGTTGAAAGACCTGCCCGGTAAGAAATTGTTGCTGGTGCAAAAAACCGTTTCTGAATATCTGTTGGACCGTGCCCTGATGATGAATGGCATGCAGGATCAGATCAAGAAAGTGCGATTGATCAATACTTCCGATGCCGATCTTGCGAATGCGTTCATGAGTGATGCCAGCGCTTCCGCCGCAGTAACCTGGAAGCCTCTTGTATCGCAAATTATGAAGCAAAAAGGGATGACTTCTCTTTTCAATTCATCACAAATTCCAGGTGAAATTCTGGATCTGACTGTGGTTCGAAGCGAGGTTCTAAATCGGTCGGATGGTAACGGTGCAAAGTTTGCCAAGGCTTTGACTGGGGCCTGGTATGAAATGTTGGCCTTGATGAATCAGCAGGGTCCAGCGGGTGATAAAGTGTTGGCCGCAATTGCTGAAGGATCGGCTGACACGCTGGCTTCCTATAAGGAACAGCTTTCAACAACGAAGATGTACTTTACGCCGCAATCTGCTGTGGATGCGGCAAAATCTCCGAATCTAAAAAAGACCATGGAACTGGTACGGCAGTTCTGTTTCACGCATGGCTTGCTGGGTTCAAGCACTAAATCGGTGGACGATGTGGCTATCCAGTTTCCTGATGGAAAGGTGCAAGGTAAAGCGGATCGGGTGCGCTTGCGATTTGAGACAACCTATATGCAGATGGCAGCGGAAGGGAAGCTTTAGAGTACCCAAGTTATGGCTGTTTCCCTGATCAACGCAAAACTTTCACGGCCTGCAACCATTGCTCTTTCCTGGGCACTTTTCATATTGGGAATTTTGCTGTATCTGAAAATTGCGGAAGATCGGCATCGCGAAAATCCTGAAGATCGCGTCACTCCAACCTTTGCGCAGATGGTTATGGGAATGACCAACGCCGCGATGAAGCCTGCTGAAGACGATGAGCAGGGTCAGAACGAAAACGCGTCATTCAGCGCAAAGTTTCTGGGCGGCATGTTGTGGAAAGATACCAAAGCCACCGCACGACGATTCGGCATCAGCATTCTATTGCTGATTCCGGCAGTGCTGCTGGGACTTCATATGGGCCTATTTCCTGTGGCTGGTGCGTTCTTATTGCGATTTGTAGTTTTTTTCGACAAGATTGTGGCCCTGTCACTTTTGCCGATTTTATTCATTGCGTTCGGGATTGATGAGCTGTCCAAGATCATGCTGATTGTAATTGGAGTTACTCCCACCATCATTCTGGATACTTACAATCTTGTACGAGGAGTGCCCAACGAACAAGTGGTGAAGGCCTTCACACTGGGGGCCGGTGATTTTGATGTTGCCTATCGCGTGGTGCTGAAACAGATCCTACCGAAAGTCCTGAACAGTATTCGCTTGAATCTGAAAGCTGTTACCCTATTCCTGTTTGCCGGAGAAATGATCGCATCCACCGACGGGTTGGCTTACCGCATTGCCCTCATGCGGCGGCACATGGGCATGGACGTGATTATTCCTTACGTACTGTGGGTTGCACTGCTGTTGTTCCTGGTGGACCTTGCCATGCGCGTCATGAATCGAAGAATGCACCCTTGGTTCCGCGAGGCATAAACCAACATGGCACTGATTGACATTCAGGATGTGCAAGTGGCCTATGGCTCCCCGCCGCGTACGATTTTAAACAACATCTGTCTGCTCATTGCCGAAGGCGATTTCGTTTGCCTACTGGGAGAAACAGGCTGCGGAAAATCCACATTGTTGCGTTTAGTTTTAGGGTCGGAAAAGCCCACTGGGGGCCGTGTTTTAATTGATGGTACAGAGCATTTGCAGCCCGACCGCAGCAGAGGCTACGTTCCTCAAAAGTATTCTTTGTTCCCGGATAGAACCGTGCTGGACAACATCACCTTTGGACCTGAGGTGAGTGAGTTTAATCTGTTTACGCGACTTACTCCACGCTACTTTCGGAGTCGACGCGAGTTGCAGAGTAAGGCCAGGGACTACCTGCGCAAAATCGGATTGTCAGAAGCCGATGCGAGTAAATATCCTGATGAATTGTCTGGAGGCATGCAGCAGCGCGTGGCCATTGCGCAAGCACTAATGATGGAGCCGCGCATACTGCTGATGGACGAAGCCTTCAGCGCTTTAGACCCTGCCACTCGCAAAGAAATGCAGCAACTGATTCGAAAGTTATGGCGCGATTCGGGAGTTACCGTTCTGTTTGTGACGCACAACATGCAGGAGGCTTTGGCGCTGGCTTCTCGCGTGGTGGTGCTTGCAAAAAGCGATGAAAGTTCCGGCTCACGAGTAGTGTTAGATCTGGCAGTGCCACCACAATGTAGCGAGCAGGAAATTCCTTTGTTGATGAAACGGATTGAGTGTGCTTCCAGCAGCAGACGGGCGTCGGTTGATGTGCCGATTGCTGTCGGCTAACTACGGTCGCTTGGGTTGACGTGGCGAAATTGTGAAGTCACGAAGAATCACTTTTTGCAATTCACCTTTTTTGATTTCCTTGTCTTGCAGTTCCAATCCCGCTAGCAATTCCAGCAGATGCCCCCGGCTTAACTCAAGCGTGTGTTCCCGTGGTTGGTATTTTGTGCCAGTCGGATAATCCACAAACGGATCCGCCGATTGCTCTATGTGGCAACCAAGAATATGGGCCACAGGCCTGGTTGCAGTGAACTCCACCATGCGACGTGTGCTGCGCAAATACTCCACTGCATCGGTCACATACAAACGTCCGGCGTAGAGATGATCCCCAGTCAACAGAATCCCCGTGCGCCGATCATAGTAGGCCAAATGAGCCGGTTGATGCCCTGGAATGGCGATCACGTCAATGATGCGATCCCCCAGATCGACAGCCCCAACTTTATCTGGCCACTTTTCAATTCCATAGAATTTCTGTTGAGCCTCCACTGCCGCCGGTACAAACGTAACGTTGGGCATTGTGTGAAATGCCTTGTCCCCCGCGGTGTGGTCGGCATGGCCGTGGGAATGAGTGACCACCAACGGGACGTCCCTTTGCTTTTGCACCATCAGCTTTTTCACAGCATCGGCGGCGGTGCTTTCTCCTGCACCAGTGTCCACCAACAAGGCACGTTGTTTGCCGAAGATCAAATACAGGAAAGGCTTTTCGTAATGCACGCAGCCAGATTGACGGAGGATGTAGAAATTGGGATTGTATTCATGCACCTGCCATTCCGGCACTTCCAGACAATTGGGCCCACCTGTTCGCCAGGCGGAGGGAAGCTGGCCTGGTTCCACTGTCTGAGCAATGCAAGCAATTGAGGCAAGAAAAATAAGTGTAAGTTTCATAAAAAAAGGGCGGGCATGTTTCGCCCGCCCCAGTCCTAATTATAGTTTCGACTGCAGTTTAGAATTCATACCGCAGTGCGAATTGCATGACTCTTGCGGGCATTGCACTTTGGAACTCGCCGAACACCGCAGTGCTGGACAAGCTCAAATTCGGGTTGAAGAAGTTGACGTTGTTAAAGGCGTTGAAGGCCTCTCCACGAAGCTGGATACGATGCCCTTCCCAAGGAAGAGTAAACGATTTTGCAACAGAAAGATCAAAGTTCTTCATCGGTGCCAATCGCAAAATGGCCCGTGTGCCAGTTTGTCCGGGATATTGTTCAATGTAACTGTTAGACGCCTTGGTGGTTCTGAAAATGCTTGGCGCACCTACCTGATCGTAACCAACGCCAGTTTCCGGACGAGCCACACCGGGTGCAGGAATTGCCAAAGCACTGTTTAAGTAGTTAGTCGGGTACAGACCGCCGTAGGAGATTGTAGTTGGCAATCCGCTGCGGAAGCGCGACAGCATGGAAACCTGCCAGCCGCCTACGACTTGGTTCACCAACTTTGAAGCTCCAGTTAGAAACTTCTTGTTCCTTCCGAATGGCAGCTCATAAAGCACGTTGGCGTTGAGCGCATGGCGTGCATCGAAATCTGAAGAACCACGAAAGGCTCCAGGGTTGTAGGCATCCTGAATGACTGCTCCACCATTGCCCGACCCTGATTCTGCAGCGGAGGAATTGTCAATGGAATGTGACCAGGTGTAGTTCAAATCGAACGATACACCGCTGGCGAAAGGCCTGCGGACGGTGACCGTCATGGCATGGAAGTTGGAATTTCCAGCATTCATCCAGGTGCGATTTCCGGCGTTTTGCAGAGGAAAAAAGGTGTTGCAACCGGTCTTCACAATGCAGTTGGGGAATTTCGAAGATCGTTCCCGATCCATTTGGTTTAGGGCGTCCAACTGGCTACCATCGTTTTGGTTGAAGATGGCGTCGAAATAATTTGCCGATGCACTGCCTGTAAGGTACAGGTTAGTCAAACCTGGAAACATATTTTCGATGAATGGAACTTTCGGAACCAGGTTCGGATTTGTTTTCAACTGCCCAGGTGTTACCCCCGAATCAGATACAAGCCGTAACGCAGTGGCTGCTTGAGACCAAGTCTGACCAGAAGTTGGATCCTTGAATTGTGTCAGTGCCTGGAACGTGTCTTGTTGCAGAAGACCCTTGTGACCAAGGCGACCCATATAGCCCACTTCCATTGTCAACTTGCCCGGTAGCGGTCGGCCATAGCTGGCATTTAAGATATGCGAATAGGGCGCTACCAAATCAGAGGCAATGGCCACACCGCTACCAAAGCCGCCGACGATTGTTGGTGGCGTGAAGGGGAAGGCACCCGTAGGTGCTTTTGGTAGAGCAGGTAAAGTTCCGTTGGTGTAGCGTGCGGATGAGGTGAAATTGGTATTGGATGGCTGCGTTACCGAAGTAGCCAAGCCAGGCGAACCGCTGCCGTCCAGCGCGGTGATCATGTCTGAACCGTAATGATCAAACATGGTTGCCGCTCCGAAACGAAGCACGCTGCCTTTGCCCAAAAGTCCCGCCAGCATTCCTGTTGGTGAATAAGCAAGGCCAATGCGCGGACCAAAATTATTCTTGTCCAACGGGTACCAGCCTGGCTTTCCATTCGCAGGTCCATTCAAGGCATAAGTAAGCGAAGCATTCTTCAAAGAATAGCCTGGGATGCCTTGCTGGCTGGCGTAAACACGTTCAGCAAAGTATTGGTCAATGCCAACTGTACTGCCCACCTGGATGCCGTTTTGTTCATAAGGTACTCCGAATAAGCTGTACCGAATACCGTAGGTAATGGTGAGGTTGGGCTTTATCCGAAAACTATCTTGCACATAGAATTCGGCGTCATTGCTGGCGAAATTTCGAGCTACTGGCGCTCCTAATGGAATGGCCGTGCCATCGCGACCAAAATTGTAAGTGGCACTGTACTGGTTCACGATTCCTAACAGATTGCCGAAACCACGAATGGCGTTGGTTGGGTCGCTCAGAGTGAGTGCACCGCCTGCGCGTTTCGCCACAAAGTCAGTAATCAGCGGGGTAACATCGCCACCCAGTCCTAACAGAGTATTGCGGCTAAAGCTGTATGCCGGAAAGGAGTTCACGTACGATGCTTTGCTGTTGCGAATCATGCGAATATTCACACCAGTGGTGATTTGGTGACGTCCTTTGGTCCAATTCAAATCGTCAGCCAAATTGTATACCGGAGCAATTCGAATGAAGCTGCGCGCTGCGGCGCCATAGTTGTTAAACGAACTCAGGCTGTCTAACGTGAACGCTGAACCCTGGGTGCCTGTCTGGTTCAAGCCAATGCGCGTGAGCCCAAATGTTGCCGTATTCACCAGATTGGATTTGATGACCCAGTTGTGCGTCGCAGCCAAGCCACGACTATTATTCAGCAGCCTTGCCGCCGGATCCTGCCCTGGGAACTGGGCCACCAAGGCATCTTGCGAATTGCCTGCCAACGTCCCGCGAATGGAAAAGGTTTGGTTGCTGGTGATGCTGGAGTCTACTTTGCCGACATAAGCCTTGTCGTTTTGTTTGAATGGAGCGTTGAAGCGATAGCCGCTAAAGTTGAGTCCCTTATCGGCACCAACCAATGGGTCATTGCCTTTGGGATATTGATTCAGAAGGGTGAGCATTGCTGAGCTTGCCCCCAGACCCAACGGATCAACCGTCTTCACTTCAGCCGGATTCAAGGTGCTTACTTTTCCATCGCTAGTGCGGAAGCTTAGAATGCCCTGCCGCAATGTGTCCGATGGGACGGTGCGCGTAACGGCTTGGCCGCTGGCGTCAATCCTGTTTTCGTAATTGAAGAAGAAGAATAGTTTATCGCGGATAATGCGGCCACCTACAGATCCACCAAATTGATTTCGAACTAACGGCTGTCTCTTCACACCGGCACGATTGCTAAACCAATCGTTGGCTGCAGTAGCGGTGTTGCGATTGAATTCGTAGAGTGAGCCGTGGAAAGTATTGCTGCCGCTTTTGGTGACAAGCGTAACTTGCCCACCGGAAGAGCGGCCCTGGTTGGCGCCTTCTCCACTGACCGTGACGCGGAATTCTTGTACTGAATCCAACGGTACAGGCAGCGCTGCGTTGAAACCGGAAGTGCCAGGAACGCCCGAACCGGAACCGTTGGATACAGTGCCGCCGGTGACTCCGGAATTCTGGTTGTCATTCGCATCTACTCCGTCTAAAGTAATGTTGTTCTGATCGCGTTTGGCACCCAACACTTCACCAGTGCTGGTCACGCCAGGTTGCAAGCTGAGTAGCTCCACAACGTTGCGAGTCAACAGGGGCAGTTGCCGCACCTGTGCCTGGGTAAATGCGTTGCCTACAGAAGCGTCCACCGTATTTAAGGATTCTGCCTCTGAAACAACGTTGACCGTTTCCGTAACATTGCCGATTTCCATTTTGAAATTGACAGTGGTTGGCGTGTTCACAAGTAACTCTGCCGCTGACTGCACAGCTACGCGGAAGCCTTGTTTTTCCACTTTGATTTCATAAACGCCTGGGTTGATCTGCGGAAATTGATATTGACCAGTACCATCAGCGATCGTTTGCCGCGTGAAGCCGGTTTTGGGATTGGAAATGGTCACTACAGCGCTTGGGATAACCGCGCCAGTATTATCCGATACCAACCCGCGAAGCGATGTTGTTGATTGCGCGATGAGTTGCCCAACCGCGAAAAATGCGGTGAGTGCCAATAGTTGAAATCTTGTTTGAAGCCGTTGCATCTGAACTCCCCTTCTTAAGGCTTTCTAATTCGAACAATCGGATTTGTTTCCGATGGTAAGTACGTTCAACTTGGAAATTGCTTTAGGAGCGATTTGGATGCGCGATCATTGCGCAGGGTTTTCGACATGCTTGTTGTCGAAATTCTCTCAAGCGTGGGAGAGATTGTTCTAACGTTGAAAACAAATTAATAAGTTACTGCTTAAACGTTAGCCCTACTATGGCATTCTTGTCGCTACAGGGTCAACGGATTGTAACGACGCAGCCGATCAAAAGATTTTATACAGAGTGAAGTAATTTGCAATGATGCAGCTAACGGCCTGATTCTGTTGCCGTTTCTGAATCGGTAAAGGCAGCGGACAATTTGATTTCATCGATTGGCGCAAATACTGTATTGGCTGCCAACAGCTCCTGGCTGGTTTGCGACGGTCGTGCCAAACCCACCGTACCATGCAGTACCGTGCGCAACAGAATGTGATACAGCTCATGGGCCAAAACGCGTCCCAGCGCTCTGCCCATCAGTGCCGCCTGATCGACGTCGGTGGTTGCACTCAGATCCCGATCGATGATCTTGTGCACGGCGTCGCACTTGAGATCGGCGATAGGGAGCACTTTTCCATCCACCACATGAGTTTTCCCAAGGATTGGCAATGCACGATTGAATCGTAAGGGGGCGGAGATTTTTGCATTGGTCTGGCACTGGCCCTGTAACGTAATTAGGGCAAGTCTGGGATAGGATTGGCTCGCTGCCTGCAACTGTGTTGGCCACACAACTTGAATGCCAGCGGCACTTACCAACATTTCTACTTCACGCCGCATAGCTTGCAGCACGGGTTCCGGGGTGGGCTTTTCACTGGATACAATTACCGCTACAGTTCCTTCCATTGGGGAAGAAAGTTCATCGGCGGAAATTGCCACAGCTTCGGAAATCAGGATCAGCAACAAGGCTGGAATATAACGCATGGAAACCCTCGCACCAGGAGGTACGAAGAAAGCATATCATGCCCGGGCGAATAACAGAATGGGGCCGATGTCGTGATTATCAGCGGACCGCAAAGCTTCTATATAGTTCCGCCGAACTGCGCCCGCATCGTACAAGCTCTGACGCCCCCACGAGAACCGCTCAAGGCCCAGCTTCATGATTAAGAGATCGGCCATCAGGCGGGAGTGTCGTCCATTGCCATTCGGGAATGGATGAATCTGCACCAGCCGATGATGGAACCGGACAGCCATCTCATCGGGTAGATAGGTGGTGTGTTTAATCCATGCTTTGGTATCGTCAAGCAGTTGGCGCAGACTCATGGGAATTTCCCAATAGTTAATCCCAATATTCTTTTCACTCTCGCGGAACTTTCCAGCCCAACGCCAAACGTCCCCCAACATGCGTTGGTGCAGCTCTTTAATGAATTTCTCACTTAGAATTGCCACCAATTCCCTGCGTCGACCCATTGCCCAAGTCTGACCACGCCGAATATTATCCTGTTCGGCTTCGTTCAAATCACGATGATAGGCAATGTGCGATGGGATTAGACCGCGCATTTCCTGCGCGGTCAACGGGGTAGCAGCATTATCTGGCGGCGTGAAAAGATCAGTCACGGGTTACTCCCAGAACAGTCGCGGGTTTGTCTCCCGAACAAATTCATCGAGTCGCACTTCTGCATCTTTCGAGGTCACTTTCTGATCCTCCAGCAGCATGGAGTGTTCGATGGGTTCAAGTTGCTTACGGGCAAGCATCCGCGCCCGATCCCTGATGGTGGTCTCTAGTGGCCGATTCGGCACCAGCGCATAAACAACCGTGCAATCCAGCGCTTCGGCCACGCGCCTTAATGTCGCCAGTTCAATTGTGCCCTTCGCCTCTGACTGTTCTAGTGCGATAACAGAAGGTTGCTTGATTCTTAAGCGCTTAGCCAACTGTACAGTGGACATGCCCAGTCCCTCACGGATGGCCTTTATCCATCCTCGTACTGGTGGAGCAAAACTGATGAACGGTCCAAGCTGCTGGAAGCGTTCATCAAGATGCATGCGGGATTGACGAGCAAATCTGGATTTAATCATAGGTTACAACTTATTTTTAGCTACATAAATACAATATCATACTCTATCAAATCTCTCAATATAATAGACTGGAAACTATTACTTACTCGCACATGTTCAACCGTATATGTTCCTACGGAACCGGCTCCCACTTTTGCCAGTTGCGCTCTGCCTCAGCAAAGGCCGCCTTCAAAGTACGCCGCAATGTCCGTAAATCGCCCATTACTGGCTTAACGGCAGCCATTTCTGCCCAAATTTCGCGAGCTGTACCAACAGGAAAAAACGCCCCACCACGACCCAAATCAGACAGATAGTGCGATTCTATCCCGGTGGTATCCACATCCCAACGCATCGTACCGGTAAGATTCAGTAATCGCACGAGGGACCTTGCATTGTTCGTCGCCTCATCGACATGTAACTGCAAGTGGACTTTCTCCCAAGCGATTCCATGCAGGCCCAACGGAAAGGCAATGGCATTTCGCAACTGCCATAGTTGATCGGATTGTTTGCCGAATTGGCGGCTTAGCAGTTGTAACCAATCGTCGTCATTTCTGATTGCGGCGCTCCCATCCAGAAAGCGCAGATTACGAAACCCCAGGTCACAAGCTCTTCCATAATGATGCGAGCTCTCACCCGGACCGGCCCACGAAGCTCGCCTGGAAATTTTCGCCTGCTGATTGAAGCCCCTGCGCCAACCATCCCAGGTGACCCACAGCACAATGCCATGAACGCTATACATACGACGCATTACTTCAATGATTTTCCGTTTGAAGTCTGGATGAAAATCGGCGTAGGCCTGCACTTCTTCCACTGCTTTGGCGGCATCGGAGGCAGATGCTTCAAAATAGACAATCCGTGACCCGGGCAATACGCGCATTCCCAGGTATTCATTGGGCAATGCGCTACGCAACGCTCGCAGAGGCAACGGGCTTTCGGAAACCTGTTTGTCACGTTGAAAAGCTTCGATGGCGGCTTTGGTAAGTGGCCCCAATTCCCCGTCAGGGCTGAAGAGGATATATGGTTTACCCGCTGGGTTGTGGACCACTCGCAGCATCGCCTGTGCCAGCAGGATATCGTCGGCACCAATAGATCCGGATGCTCCAAAACCAAAGGCAGCCAGAGGAAACGCCAGCAGAAAGAATCGCACGCACCCAAACATTCTTACAGGTTACCGTGGAAGGGTTCCTAAAAGTCCGTCGGCGGAATCGCTTTAGCGCGCATTAGCAACCACGCTAGACAACCGCCAGCGCACACGTCGTACGACCCGCAGAAGGCTGGCCACCATTGGGGCATACCCTCATTTGTGATAACGAGACCGTGGAAACAATCGAATATTCCATGACCCACCAGTGCAGCGACGACGATCCACTGATTGAATCTGAACCCGACAATGGCACTTACGATGAAAACGGTCATCACGCTGGATTCAAGAATGAGAGTCTGAACCGTGCCTCCCATCACTGCAAACAGGACGTAATAAGAGGCGACCACCATAACCACAGTCGGGTAAAAAGCGCGGTCTCGGTCAAACCCCACCGACCTTGCCATCAAACTTACCAATACCGCGAGAAGACCTCCGATTCCGTATCCCATACTATTTCACAACCCCGAGCTTCAAAGTGCCCTTTGCCTTCGCCACTGGCAACAAGGTCGGATAGAACTGAACGAACGTATTGTCCACCGCACCATTTGTAGCGTGGCACGTCTGGCAGCTTGATTTCGCGCCCTGTGGCTTACCAGTTTGCGCTGTAGGACCAAATCCAAAGAACTCCCATTTACCTGGGAACCGCGATTGATCCTTGACGTGCGCTTCCATTCCAACCAATCCTTCCTGGTAGTGACCGCCTTTGTTAATGGAACCTTTACTGGCTGACCAGCGGACCTCCATAATGAACATGGTCTTATCGGGCCAGGTGCCTGTGGCCAGAAATGCTTTGTATGCTTGCGGGGTGACAAAGACGTTGTCGAAACGTTCACCCATCACTGTGTTTGCGGCACTTTCTACGAAGCCATACGTCATGCCCAGCCCCGACGTCAGATAAATCCATTCGCGATAGTTGGCTGGCAGCTTAAGCTGTCCGTCACTTGTATATTGCGGTTCATCCGGCCGCGGTTGCTGACCCGCCAGGCTTAGACAGATCAGTGACAAAAGTAAAAAGAATTTAAGTTTCATTGTAGATATCCTTTTCAACTGAACGTCTATTTCCAAGTGATCGATTCAACGATCAACAGCGATTCTTGCCGCGTGCCTTGAACAGAAATTTGCAAATCTTTAGACTTGCTGGTGGATTGCAGCATGGCAATCGCCTTCTTGTTGCCATCGGGGGTAAAGCCGATGTACTTGCCCTCCGCTGTTACAACACCGAAGCCGCTAGACTTGCAAACCAGCGCGCACTCCCTGGTATGTGTGTTGGGGTCGTCCTTCTTGCACTTCGACGGCATCAGGAAGCCGTCCACTGTTTCGCCAAAGCAAGTCAGGCCGAAAGAAAGCAGTAAGCAGGTGGTCAAAAACGTTGTTTTCATAGTAATCTCCTGCACCCATACTAGGTTCCATTCCCTGATTCACAAAGGACACATATCCAGCGAATTCGGCCATGTCAACTGAACCATGCCCTATGCTTAGGAATGAATGAAACTCCTGCTGTGTGCCCGTCAGACCTTGTGCGACGCGTAGTCTTTGTTGCTCCACTTGGTTTGCAAATCCTGGACGTGGCCGGGCCAGCGGAAGTATTTGCCAGGACGGAAGCTGTCCTTGAGCGCCTCAATATGCCCATTATTGGGACTTACCGTGTGGAGCTTGCATCCATTCGAGACGAAGCCTCAGTGCTAACTTCTTGTGGACTCAGCCTCTCCCCTTCCGTGTTCTATAAAGATGTGCAAGGCCCCATTGACACGTTGTTAGTGGCGGGTGGACGCGGTGTGGAAGAAGCAGCCAATGATCCTGACCTGCAACAGTGGCTACGCCTGCAATCCAAAGCAGTCCGGCGCATGGGTTCCATTTGCACAGGAGCCTTCCCGCTAGCCGGGGCCGGACTCCTGGACGGACGCTGCGTGACCACACACTGGCAATGGTGCGATCAGTTTCGAACTCTGTTCCCAAAGGTTTGCGTCGATTCTGAGCGCATCTTTATCCGCGATCATGGCATATCGACATCCGCAGGAATTACGGCTGGCATGGACCTGGCTTTGTCCATGGTTGAGGAAGATCACGGCCATCGTGTGGCCATGCAGATCGCCCGCGAACTGGTGATGTTCCTGCGCAGGCCCGGTGGACAGTCTCAGTTCAGCACAGCGCTAGCGGGACAGTTTTCCGATCATGAAACGTTTAGCGATCTAATTCCCTGGATGCTGACCCATCTGCAGCAACCCATGCGAGTGGAAGACCTGGCCACGCAAGCCAGTATGAGTGTCCGCAACTTTGCGCGCGTTTTTACAGAACGAACGGGCCATTCGCCAGCCACCTATCTGGAACGGGTCAGAGTAGAGGCGGCGTGTCGACGATTGACGGAAAGTTCGAAGGGAACCAAGGAAATTGCTACGGAATGTGGATTTCGCGATGCCGATGTTATGCGCAAAGCGTTTCATCGTGTACTGAACACTACGCCTCAACTTTACCGGCATGCTTTCGCCGCAGCCGACCCGCCACGGGACGAATCGGCTGCCGCTATATTCGACGAAAAGCAAAGCGCTAATCGTGCTTGAGCGGAAAAGTTTTGCCCAATTACTTACCTTCGAGGTTCGAATAGCCATAGAAAACTTGAGAAAACTCGGTCAGCCTGATCTTACACCTTTTCATGCCACCAATACTGAGGCAGTCCGCCCTGTCCCCTTTTCAGCTTTCCCCACATCCTTCTTTGGACGACCGGGCTTCCTCCATTGACGTCCGAATCTTGCCTCCATTTCCGCCACGAAACCCTCGGAACCCAATGGAGATCCGGCGTATGTTGCGCGTCTTAAACGCTGCACATCGCGCACGTCCTCCGTCATTTCCAATCGGCGTTTCCATTCTTCACCTCCACCCAGGTCACTCCAATAAGTCCAATCTAATAAAGGAATTCGCTCGGCACCGGAGCCGACCTGGTGTGCCGCTGCGCTCGACCATTTGTACTTCTCCGGTCTATTCACCATGGCTGCACGCACCGGATTCCACTCCGTGTAGCGCAATACAATTTCCTCCTTCTCAGCCGCCACCGGGCAGGAGAAATAGCGGTTCTGCCACAGGTGTCCGGTCCGCCGCCGCCCGGCATTCAGGTACTGCGCATACCTCCCGTTTACCCTCCGGAATAGTACTGCAAGGGAATCTTCCCATTCCGGCACCACCACCCAATGTACGTGATTGGTCATCAGGCACCAACCCAATATACGCACTCCGGCATCTTTGCGTTGATCCTGCACCAGAGTCAGGTAAGTTTCCCGATCCCGATGATCATACAAGACATCTTCGCGGTTGACTCCGCGTTGGGTTACGTGATGCGCCACTCCGGGCAGCACGCAACGGAGGGTTTCTTGGCATTACTTATAGAGTGCCTTTTCATCGGCTACATTCTCTCTAATTGTGCCAAGGCGCTCTGCCTCCGTTTCACATCCTGGTTAAAGGGTAAGTTCAGGCTGACCGGGATTTTCCACGGGAATCGCAAGCTCGCGCGCCTCGGACACAATCTCAACTGCTTCCGGCGTTCTGTCCAGATAAGCGGAAGGGCATTCGTGTCCAGAATCAAGTCCAGTCCTCAGGCTCGATTTGTTCAAATTCCTCGTCGATGATCTTCTGTATCCGCAATGTCTCTTCGTGGAGATGGGCCAGTTCGCCCGCACATTCCAGCCAGGGCTTGCCCGACCGTGGACTTCTCTTGCCCTACGCAGGCCTCACTTTAAGAGGTCAGCTCCTTGGCGGTTCTCAAGCGTGCGCGAAATAAGCTGGATGTGGTGAACGGTTCCTGGGAAGCCCCCTCCGGCAGTGTCCGTGACGCCGAGCCCCTGCTTCATCATCGAGCCGAAGCCCGTGTTCGCGACATATGCCGCAACGACACTGGCGGGTGAGACCGCGACCAGGCTGTAGAAATCAGGGAAGGTCTTTGGATAAACTTTACCTTGATTTCTCTCAAACTGCCGAGGATTGAACGCTTCGTCGAGTCCGCTGACGAACGGAGCGAACTCAATGCCATAAATCCGGGGAAGTGCGGTCGGTGCAATCTTTTCGTGTGGATCAAGCTGAATGACAACAAGCTTACCTTCTCGGAAATACAAGTCCACTTTGTCAAAGCCTTCAACTCTCCCGAAGGCGATCTTACGGAGGCTCTTTTTGTTCAAGCCTGGCTGAAACCACTTGTTTACGTGGGAGATGAACAGCCGGTCTGGCTTGTCACTGGCCGCATCACCCAAGACCCTTTTGGCATCGGCGGGAGTGCTTTGATCAAGAACTAGCCCACGCCACCTATCCGACCGTGGCGCCTCCTGAATGGCAGACTGCGAAGACGAATCAGATGCGGCAAAGAACAACAGAAGGGCTGAAAGGGTCAGGATTCTCATGAGATCACCAACTTAAATCATTGAACAATGTAGAGCGGTAGTCAAGGCGTTCAATCAGGAAATGACCTCGAAGAACGCCTGTGCTGTCCGCGATTGGACGGCACTCGGAACTTGCGTCAGCTTCCGAGCGGCATCCGACGCGCAATTGCGTTTGGCAACTACATTTGGCCCA
>JAYWBH010000406.1:0-5170 GCA_043781815.1 Bryobacterales bacterium
CGGACTCATTCAACCTAACATCCAACTCCGGAACACTCGGTCAAAACCGGACATTCTTACTTTGCTGGGATTAGGACATTTCTACTTTGCCTTGACAACTTTCTCATCGAACAAGTCTGCGTAACTGCCAGTCCGAATCAGCAATTTCATTACATGTCAATTGAGATCCGCAGGTCAGAATGTCTTCAGGGTGTGCGACTTGAAAGTGGAAGTCACGCAACCCGGCTTTCCCATTAATCCCTCAAATTGGCCATTGTGGTGGCAACAACGCGGGGCCAGAATGCCGTTGGCTCCGCGCACCGTCCAAAACATTCCGATTGTTTGCAGCGTAGTCAGGCCGAAAAAAAGGAAACCGTGAAAGTGTCTTTTTGAAGTCGCACACCCGTAGGTGTGGGGCGTTATTTTGGCTTAGTTTGCTTTTTGATCATTTCACGCTGAAAGATCCAAGTTCTGCTGATGAACTGGTGCGATACAACGTAGCTTCCGGCCATTTAAATGTAGCTTTGCTGTTAACCCCATTCGTAACTTTTCTACTTCTCATGGCCGTGTTTGCGCCGCTTGAGAAGCTAAGAGAATGGATTCAAATCTTTCAACCTCAAGTCAGGGACACGAGGAAAACCACCATCGGCAACAAGGAAGTTGGGTGGTATAAGACATCCAGGGTATTATGCCCAGTCCAATCGGGACTTTTGAGACCAAGGCGCGGACCTGGGCAGATTAAGCTAAGTTATTGGGCCTTTCCCGATAATAGCAATTGATAAAACTCAGTAAACCCTCATCCCTGATGACTCAAAGTTGTTGACACGCACCGCGGGACCAGAGTGGTAGTGCTCATAACCCTATTTTACCTCAGCAAATTCTACGGAGTGGGTCAATGGGCACAGAGGATCGTACTATCTTAAAAGGCCCGCAGCAAATTCAAATGGCACTTCGCCTTTCATCGTAAGAGATAGCGTCATGGTAGCTTGAAGAGTAACCAATGCTTGTAGAACTTGTCGTGGAAAATTACGCTGTCGTAGAGCGCTTGCGTGTCCGCTTTCACCATGGATTTCATGCACTCACCGGAGAGACTGGAAGCGGCAAATCCATTGTGGTGGATGCTGTCAGTCTGCTGCTGGGTGGGCGTGCTTCGGCTGAGATGGTTCGCACTGGGGCAACCCGTGCGCGTATCTCTGGCATCTTTGAATTTCCCGATGACCCAGGCCTGCGCCAGTTGATGGAAAATTCCGGGATCGATACCGAAGAAGGTGAAATCCTGATTGAGCGTGAGATTCAGGCAAATGGCAAATCGCGTGCCTTCGCCGCAAGTCGCCCCGTGACCATTGCCTTTCTCAGAGAAGCCGCGCCGTACCTTGCCGATATTCACGGGCAGAACGATCAGCAGCGGCTGTTCAATCCAGATGCACAACGGGAGTTGTTGGACGAGTTCGCCCAAGCTCAAACATTGAAAACCGAAGTGGCTGGAATTTGGCGTCAGTTGCGTGGCTGCGATACAGAGTTGAAGGAACTATCCAAGCGGGAACAGGAACAACTTCGGCTGTCTGACTTGTGGAGTTTTCAGCGCAAAGAAATTGAGTCAGCGGCATTGAAGCCCAATGAAGATGCCACGCTTGAGGCCGATCGTCGTGTTCTGCAAAACGTCACCCGCTTGAGTGAAAATGCCGAGGCCGCCTACACCGCACTTTACGATGGTCCGGCTTCGGCGGTTGCACAATTGCGCACCGGCGTGCGTAGGCTGCAGGAGTTGGTGAAGATTGATGAATCGGTCAAAGAAATTCTGGACACTTTGAACCCTGCAATCATTGCCTCTGAAGAAGCCTCGCGAGCTTTACGGGATTACGTCGGCAAGCTGGAAGCTGATCCGGCACGCCTGGAATCGGTGGAGACCAGACTTGCAGGTCTGGAAAAGTTGAAGCGGAAATATGGAAGCTCCATTGAAGAGATCCTGGCGTTTCTAGCCGATGTCCAACAGAAGATGTCGATTGTGGAAACAGCCACCGAACGTCGCGAAGAACTGGCAAAGCGCAAGGCCAAATTGGATACCGAATACAGTGCCGCCGCTACCAAATTGACAGAGAAGCGTCGCGATGCTGCCCGCAAGTTGGATAAGAAGATTGAGAAAGAATTGGCAACGCTGGCTATGCCCGGCGCCAAGTTCAAGATTCAAGTAACGCCCACTTCACCTGCGGAACATGGAGCCGATGCAATTGGATTCGTCTTGTCAGCCAATGCCGGTGAGGAACTTCGTGGCTTGGATAAAGTGGCTTCCGGTGGCGAAGTGTCGCGTGTAGCATTGGCCATTCAAACCTGCCTGGGAACACCGTCGCATGGCACTCCCCATCTGTTGATCTTCGATGAAGTGGATGCGGGCATTGGTGGAGAAGCCGCCGAATCCGTTGGCAGACGTTTAAAGGGATTGGCAACATCGAATCAAGTGATTTGTGTAACGCATCAAGCACAAATCGCCGGGTTCGCCGATCATCACTATCGCGTGGAAAAACATGAAGTGAAGGGTCGAACAGTTGCGGCCATGGAAGAACTGACGGGTGAAGAACGGACTCGCGAGGTGGGTCGCATGCTCAGCGGCCAAAGGCTTACACCGGAAGCGCTGAAGCATGCTGAGCAGTTGATTCGCACCAGCTCCGTGTAGCGTCGCTATACTTAAAAATAATGAAACTAATCCTCATTGCAACACTTACTTTAACTGCCGCCTTTGGGCAAAACAGTCATGAAAAGCGTCTTGAAGAATCTGCCTCTGTGATGAACGAAGTGATGGCCATTTCTGACAAAGCCATTCCACAGGACCTTCTCAATCGAGCTCAATGCATTGTGATTGTTCCTGGTTTGAAAAAGGGTGCTTTTATCATTGGCGGAAAGTTTGGAAGAGGTTTCTTCGCCTGTCGTAAACCCGATAACGTAGGCTGGAGCGCCCCGGCTGCCATCAAAGTGGAAGGCGGAAGTTTCGGCTTTCAACTTGGCGGTTCGGAAACGGACGTCATCATGATTGTGCAAAACGAAAGCGGTGCGAATCGATTGCTTTCCAGTAAATTTACTTTGGGCGGTGACGCTTCTGTTGCAGCGGGACCGGTTGGACGTTCAGCAGCCGCCGATACAGACATCACGATGAAGGCCGAAATTCTGACCTACTCTCGTTCGCGAGGCCTGTTTGCAGGCATTTCACTGCAAGGGGCAACTTTGCGTCCTGATGAAGATGCCAACACCATTCTGTATGGGAAGACGATGACGCCTAAAGAAATCATTGCTGGTGCCACTGCTCCGGCTAGAGCGGAAAAGTTGATGGCAGTTCTCAATAAATATTCCAGCCGTAAATAAAGCCTTGGAAGGTGGGACAGGCATCCCTGCCTGTCCGCTCCAGCATGAGTCGCTTCCTACACTACTGCAGGAACCACGTAAGGCTTCCTATACTCACGCGTCAAATATTTATTAGCGTCGGCGTCTTTAAACCGCCAAGTGATCGGGTCGAAATCAAGGCGTCGACCAAGTCGATAGCTGATGTTCGCCAAATGGCACAGGGCCGCTGAAGTTACTCCAATTTCAACTTCAGCGTTCAATTTCTTGTAATCGCGACTGCGCACACAATCCAGGAAATTCTTCATGTGCAGACCAGTATCCGTACCGCGCTCCGCTTTCTCTTCGTGGACCTTCTCCCCTTTTTCGCCTTTGAAAATGGTGAAGCCTGCACCATCCACGGCCATCCATCCATCGGCACCATAGAATAGATCGCCAATGGTGTTGGGGTTGCGACGCACCAGCCCGCCTTCGTCGCCAGTAATCAACCCACGAACTTCAAATTCAATCTGCTTTCCGTTGCCATAATCGAACGCAACATGTTGCGTATTCGGAGTCTCTTGATCGTCGTCATAAAGAAACTTGCCGCCTGTTGATACCACTGACTTGGGCAATCCCACATTGCCCATACCCCAACGAGCCACATCCATTTCATGAACACCTTGATTGCCCAGGTCGCCGTTGCCAGTGTCCCAAAACCAATGCCAGTTGTACTTGAAACGATTCTCTGTGAAGCGGCGCATAGGCGCAGGTCCAAGAAAGAAATCCCAATCGATGCCCGCTGGCGTCGCGCTTTCCGGCTTCTTGCCGATGCTAGGACGCCGTTTATAGCACAGTCCTTTTGCTGCGTAGAGTTGGCCGATGGTGCCATCTTTCAACATTTGCATGGCTTTTTGTTTGTGAACAATACTGCGGCTTTGCGAACCCACTTGGACCATCCGCTTATATTTTCGCGCCGCCGCAATCATCTGCTGACCTTCCCAAATGTTGTGGCTGGCGGGCTTTTCCACATAGACATCTTTCCCCGCCTGACAAGCCCAGATGCAACCGAGGGCGTGCCAATGATTGGGCGTGGCCATGGAAACGGCATCCACAGATTTATCGGCGAACACCTCCCGCATATCGCGATAGGTCTTGGGCGATTTGCCGCCATTGTTACGACTGACCAGTGCCGCACCGCGTTCTTGTGCCGCCTGATTCACATCCACCACGGCGACTATGTTGGCATCATCGCTAAGTTTGCCATATTCGCTCATATGCGCGGTGCCGCGTCCGCCCAGGCCAATAACCGCCATGTTCACACGTTGATTGGCACCCAAAATTCGCGATGTCCCAATAGAAAGTGCTGCTGAACTCATTACGAAGAATTTTCTGCGAGTAGATTCCATAACCTCAAAAGTCCTTTGCTACCACATATTGTAATAGCCATCTTTGCGAACAATTTCAACGGGGGTTTGAAACAGTTCGGATAGCTTTGCTGGCACAAGCATATCGTGCTTGGGGCCATCGTCAAACACTTGACCTTGACGCAGCAGAACCACGCGCGATATTTCAGGCAAAATATCGGGCAAATGATGCGTCACCAAGATGATATTGGTGCCTTGTAACACCACTTTGCGCAGGATATCGCGCAGTTCGTGACAACTGCGGATGTCCAGCGAATTGGTAGGTTCGTCTAGCAATAGCGAACGTGGCTGATGAATCAAAGCGCGGCCAATCATGAAGCGGCGGCTTTCGCCAGAAGACATCATGTTCAACTGCCTGTCGGCAAGATGTTCAATTTGAAGCAACCGCAGCACTTCATCTGTGCGTGCTTCCATTTCTTCGGTAACCACGTGGCAAGGCCAAATGCCGATGCTGG
>JAYWBH010000407.1:0-1592 GCA_043781815.1 Bryobacterales bacterium
GGTAAGGCGCGCAGCTTCACGGGATTTTCCGGAGGTGCCGGAATTAGCGTGCCGGTTTGGAACGGCGGTGCTCTTGTGGCCAACTATTCGCACTCCTACCGGGCACCGGCGCTGGAAGAACTTTACAACTTCGGTCCACATGCCGGCAATCAGACGTTTGAGATTGGATCGTCCAATCTGTTCCGGGAACGCGGCGATGGCATTGACGTTTCGTTGCGACATCAGGCGAACAAGGTGCGGGGGGAGTTCAATGTCTTTTCCTACAACCTGCAAGATTACGTTTATCTGGCACCCACCGGAGTGATTCGCGAAGGACTCATTGAAGCGCGGTATGCGCAGGCCAGCAGCAGATATCAGGGATCGGAAGCGCGTTTGGGGTTGGCTTTGCATTCCACACTTTGGCTGAATTTGGGCTTTGATGCGGTGGATGCCAAGATCAAGCAAGGCAGCATTCCGTTGCCCAGAATCCCACCCATGCGCGGCCGCGTGGGTGTGGATTGGCGTCGGAAAGGTTTCAGCCTTTCACCAGAATTGCTGTTGAGCGATAAGCAGGATAAAGTTTTCACTACGGAATCGCCTACCTCAGGGTACGTACTGTTTAATATGAAGGCTAGCTACGTGATTGCACGGGCGCATACGCTGCATCAGTTCGGAGTGAACTTCTTCAACACGGGGAATGTTTTATATCGCAACCACCTTTCATTTATTAAGAGCTTCGCTCCAGAGATTGGTCGTGGTGTGCAGGTTTCCTACACCATGCGATTCTTTTAAACTTGGTGTATCAGGTCTTTTGACCCACTTCGGTTTAAATAGCTCGGGGAGGATTAGTGACCACAATGGCCTTGGTTCCTTGTGGATCCATTCCACGATAGGAATGCGGCGTTGAGGAATCGAAAAAAGCGTTGTCCCCTGTTTTCAGATGATACTCGTCGGATTCCATTTGTAACAGCAGTTCCCCTTGAATGATATAGATGAGTTCTGAACCATCATGAATATGAGGATCCGATTGTGCGTCGGGCTGATGCGGGAATTCGGCGATGTACGCCTGCATGGTTTTGCTTTGCGATGCGAATGCCAGGCACTCAAAGAAATACGAAGGATTGGGCTTGTCTCCCCGATCCGGGAAGCGCATCCGCGAACCAGCGCGGTCAATGGTAATCAACTTACGTGTCGTAGATCCGAAAAAATGATCCAGACTGACATCAAAAACCATGGCGATGCGGGCCAAGGTTCCCAGCGTTGGCACCATCTTCCCGTTTTCCAGTTGGGAGAGCATGGATGCCGATAAGCCGGTGTGACTACCCAAGTCCACCAAAGCGATTTTCTTCTTCATCCGAAGCTTGCGGATTTTTGGGCCAATTTCGTATGTCGAAAGCTGGCGACGGATGGTTTGCTCACTATTTTCTTCCACACTTAACTCTTGGTCCATAATGTTATTGTAGCTGAAGTGACTTTCATTTTCACTAACAATTTCCTTTACAAGCGCGGTTAAGAGAGAGACCCTAAGAACAGAGGTTCCGCTCAATGAAAACAAGTGATAGTGTTAGGCCATTTGTGGATTGCCCAGATGACACATTGACAGAGTTAGCACG
>JAYWBH010000408.1:0-5162 GCA_043781815.1 Bryobacterales bacterium
CCATAACGAAAAAATCGCCTGGGGCATGGTGAATTTGCACTACGACGTGTTGGACTTATATTCCGAAAAACTCATCGGTCAGAATGCCTATGAGTTCCGGGGAAAGCAGTTACCGCTTCGTACGGAAACCGAGCTAATCCGGGTGAAGGGTGCTCGAACCTTTGAGTTACTACAGCAATCCACTGTGCATGGGCCTATTGTTCTGAACGAGCCTAACCGGCAATATTCGATGCGTTGGATGGCTGGCGAACAGCCTTCGTTCCGACTTTCTTTCCTTCAAATCAATCAAGCTGTCAACTGGACAGATTTTGAATCGGCTCTGCGGGATTACACCGGTCCTGGCATGAATTTTATTTATGCCGATACAGGGGGAAATATTGGTTTTCAAGTGGCCGGCATGTTGCCTGTGCGCAGAAGCTTTGATGGCAGCATTCCAGTGGACGGCCCGAGTGGCGAAAATGAGTGGGAAGGAATTATCCCGTTCGAGGATTTGCCGCAAGCCTTCAACCCCGAATCGGGGATGATCGTAAGTTCCAATCAGAACCCTTTTCCCGACGATACGCCCTATCACGTGAATGGAAATTTTGCGCCGTACTACCGCAGCCATCAGATTGAAATGCGGCTTGGATCAAAGAAAGGGTGGAAGCCGGAAGAGATGCTTGGCATTCAGACCGACGTCTATTCTTCGTTCTCCCATTTTCTTGGACAGCAAGCCGTAGCCGCTGTGGAAAAGCGACAGGCCACGAATCCTGCGCTGCAGGATGCGGTACGGCTTTTGAAGGAGTGGGATGGCCAAATGATGGAAGGCAAGCCAGCTCCGCTGATTGTCACCTTTCTGTTCCAGCATTTACGAAAGGCGGTAGCCGAGCGGGCGTCGCCGGGCAAAGGCACTGGCTATGAATTTCAGATTGCCCCGGCTGTAATGGAACACCTGCTGCGGGAAAGACCCAGCGAATGGTTCCCCGATTGGGACCAGTTGCTGATCCGGGTATTCGTCGACGCAATCGAAGAAGGCCAGCGGATACAGGGTCCAAATGTAAACAAATGGGATTATGGCCGCTATACCGAAATGGCCATTGTTCACCCTGTATTAAGTCGTATCCCCATGTTGAACCGGTTGGGATTCGTCAACGACTTTATCAACACTTCCACTACCCCTATGCGTGGTTCCAGCACAACGGTGAAGCAGACATCGCGCAGACTGGGCCCGTCCATGCGCTTTGTGGCCGATTTGTCAGAATGGGATAATTCGCTGGAAAACATTACCATTGGGCAATCTGGACAGCTATTGTCGCCACACTACAAAGACCAGTGGGAAAGCTATTTGGCAGGACGCAGTTTCCTGCTTCCATTCCAGAATTTGAAGGGTGGAGATATTTTGGTTTTGTCGCCTGCTGGCAAGTAGCAGGCCCCACAGCTATTGTGGATCGCCCAGATCGTAGCTGTTGGTTACGTGCAATTCCACACGAAAGCCGCCGATGTTATTTTGCCAGTGTTTGTTGTCGTTCACGGCAAAGTAGAGCCTTCCAAATGGCAGATTCGTTTTGCTCAAATTGGCACCAGCCAGCCAAATATCACCGCCTGCACCGACACGCCCAACCATTGCACCAAATGGGAATCCATCCACCAGATTGGTCTTGTAACTGGGGGCACCGGGAACTTTTATGCCATCGGCGTCCGATGCCCAACTATCCGTTTCCCAACTGAGCCGGACCACACCCAGCGCCTTTGAAATCACGGTTGACCCGCTGGATAACATAACCCCGGAATCCAGATATTCAATTTGCGTGGAATGACGCAGGGAGTGAATATCGAAATGTTTTGTGACCATTTTTTGCTGCACCGCTAATCGGCGGATTTGGACAGTGTCCACTGCCCCGGCTGCTAATTGAATCCGGGCATCGACAAGAGTGCCTCGCAGCACTTCCCCACCAACCAGCCGGATCACCGATAACGTACGATCCATGGAGTCAGCACCGGTGGGCATAATGCGGTCAAACAAGCGATACAGTGGCTTGGGTTCGTGCTGATCGGTGTCTTTGTAAGCTTTCAATAAGGGAGCCATCACAATCATGCCCATATTGCTGAGTACTTCAACGGCCAGATCGTGCTCCTTACGGTCGCTTCCTTGCAGTGCCTGTATGGATTTGTTGATATGTTCAGTTTCCATGGCCGATGCCGCTGTTGCGTTGTGTATGGAAAGAATCCGTTCCCAGGGCAAGTCCCGCACCTGGCCGTCAACACGGACGCTAATTTTCTTAGACGAGACTTGTCCATCCATCATCCGGTTATCGGTGGTGAGAATAGAGACGGTGGAGGCTCCCCAAATGGGAAGCGCAAGTGAGCACAACAGAATGGATCGCAACATTATTTGACCTTTATATCATTTGTGAACTGGCGTCAGCACTTGCCGTCAGCGTATTCTTTTAAAGATGCGGAAAATTAAGATTGGCGTGGCTGGCCTGGGATTTATGGGCAGCATGCATCTAAAGGCGTTGCGAAACATTCCAGGGGCTGAACTCGCGGCAGTGGTCAGCAGCGATGAAGGGAAGCTTTCTGGTGATCTCAGCGGGATTCAAGGGAATCTGGGTGGGCCTGGTGAAAAGCTGGATTTTTCGCAAGTGCGCAAGTACCGGTCGGTGGCCGAAGCCATTGCCGATCTGGAACTGGATGCGCTGGATCTTTGTCTTCCCAGCGACCAGCATGCCCCTGTTGCGATTGCCGCGCTCCGTGCTGGCAAACACGTCTTTGTAGAGAAACCCATGGCTCTGGACGCATCCCAGTGCCAAACCATGATCGATGAGGCTAAAGCCAGCAATCGTGTATTGATGGTGGCCCAAGTACTTCGTTTCTTCCCGGCGTACACGGTGCTTCGTGATCAATTGCAAAACGGTGGCTTGGGACAAGTTCGTACTGCGCTGTTCCGTCGCCGATGTGCTGCTCCCGCCTGGGGGAAATGGGCCTTTGATCCGGCGAAAAGTGGGGGTGGAGTTTTCGACCTGTTGATCCACGATGTGGACATGTGTCTGCACCTGTTTGGTCCCCCGAAATCAGTTTCTGCGCAAGGTTACGTGAACTTGGAAGGGGGCATGGATACGCTAACGGCTTCGCTGGAATATGACGGCATTAGCGACGTAGTGGTTAGCGGCGGATGGCATCATCGTAAGTCCTACCCATTCTCCATGGAATACACAGTTTCAGCCGATGGTGGCACCGTGGAATACAGTTCTGCAGGACGTCCACCAACACTCTACAAGGCGGACGGTGAAGTGGAAGTTTTGACGGAACCTGCTACCGATGGCTATCAGGCGGAGCTCGAGTACTTTGTCGATTGCTGCCAACACAATCGTTGGCCAGTGGTTTGTGCGCCAGAACAATCGGCGATGGCAGTGGCGTTGGCAAGATTACTGGAAGTTTCCCGGGCGCGTGGCGGAGATCGGCTACCGTTCCGGGTATGACTTGATTCAAGAAGAGGGAAATTGTAAATGAATACATTAGAAGTTGGCGTTATGATGTGGGCCGGTCGCGATTCACTGGCTGAAATGAAGGCTATGGGGGCGCACTGCGGTCAGCTTGGCGTGGGCGGTGATTACCCACTTGCTGGCGCGTCATCGGGCTGGAAAGCCGATCTGGAACAGCAGCAGTTTACCTTGGGTACAGTGTTCTGCGCCTATACTGGCGAGGACTATGCCGATATCCCGACGGTGGAACGTACCGTGGGTTTCATTCCTGAATCGACACGCGTGGAAAGAGAAGCTCGGACCATTGCGGTAGCTGATTTTGGGGCGGCCCTTGGAGTAAAAAGCGTGGGCTGTCATGCTGGTTTTGTTCCTGAAGATAAAACGAATCCCAACTACATTGCGGTCCGCGAACTGGTTCGGCGCATTTGCGATCATTGTGCCAGCAATGGGCAAAGTTTTGTTCTGGAAACGGGTCAGGAACCGGCGGCAGTGTTACTGGAATTTTTCAAGGACATTGATCGTCCCAACCTGGGTATCAATTTCGATCCAGCGAACATGATTCTTTATGGCACCGGAGATCCCATTGAGGCGTTAGGCGTTTTGGGCAAACATGTAATGTCGGTTCACGCGAAAGACGGCGATTGGCCTCCCACTGGAAAGCCCGGTGCGTTAGGCACGGAGCGACCATTGGGCCAAGGTGCAGTGGGAATGCCGCGGTTCGTAGCGAAGCTGAAAGAAATTGGGTTCACTGGTTCGATGAATGTGGAACGGGAAGTGGAAAATCAGCAGGAACGCCTTGCCGATATGGCCATGGGAGTGCGGCTACTGAAAGGCTTAGTGTAATTGGTTGTTATCGGCGTTCATCGGCGGCCCAGATTAATGGCCGCTGATGGGTGCCGATGCACGCTGATAACACAAGATCCAGTTATCCTACCTGGCTGAGAATTTCCACGTGGTTTGGGATTGATACTTCTCACCGGGGCGTAAAGTAGTGGTCGGGAACTCCGGCTTGTTTGGGGAATCAGGATAGTGCTGGGTCTCTAAACAAAATGCGAATCGTTTGTTGTACGCCTTGTTGCCCTTCCCGGAAAGCTTCCCATCCAAAAAGTTACCGGTATAAAATTGGACCCCTGGTTCAGTGGTGAACACTTCCAGAACTCTACCTGTTTTAGAATCGTAGGCTTCAGCGGCTTTCGTCAATCCGCCGGCACCCTTGTTCAATACAAAATTGTGATCGTACCCGCCGCCGAATTTAATCTGCTCATCGGACTCATCGTAGATATTCTGGCCAATTGGCTTGGGCTTTGTGAAATCGAAAGGAGTGCCTTTTACGGGCCGCATTTCGCCAGTGGGAATAAGCCCTTTATCGACTGGCGTAAATTTATCGGCGTTAATCGTCAGTTCGGTGGAAATGATTTCCCCCTCCCCGGCGCCTCGTAAATTGAAATAGGAATGATTGGTAAGATTCACCACTGTTTCTTTATCGGTGATGGCGAAATAGTCGATCTTCACTTCGTTTTGATCGGTAAGGGTATAGGTTACTTTGACTTGCAACGCTCCTGGATATCCTTCATCCCCATCGGGGCTGGTATGGGTCAGTTCCACGCCTACTCCGGCTGTTGTATCCAATGGTTTAGCGGTCCACAAGGCCTTGTCGAAGCCTTTCAACCCGCCATGCAAATGATTTTCGCCATTGTTCAC